>JANNHX010000441.1:0-2964 GCA_031404615.1 Chloroflexota bacterium | reverse complement strand
CGGTCCGCGACCGGGTGCTCGTGCGGGCTGATTGGCGAATCGGTGCTCTCCATCGTGCCCATGATGGACCGGTTGCTGTACAGGAAGACCTCCGTGACAGCCGACTCGCCGGCATCGCTGTTGTCCGGGATCCGGGCGGCGATGTCGTTGGCCATCGTGCCCGACGGGTCCGTGACGACGTGGTACCCGCCGGTGCCGAGATCCTCGCGCTGGAGCGCCCCCGCGTAGGTCGTCTCGTAGGCCTGCGCGACCTGCTGGGCGAAGCCACCCTGTGCGAGGCCGTACTTGTCGACCACGGCCTTGGCCTTGCCGCCGCGCCGGTTCGCGGGCGAGCTGGTGACCGCCGTGCGCATCTCCGCCGCGATCGTGCCTGGGGCAACCGGGTTGCCGTCGCCGCCGAGGGGCGCGGACAGGGCGCCCTGGAACGGCACCTCGCCCGTGACGATGGTGAGGTCCTCGGGTCCCTGGTTGTACTCGTCGCGCAGGCCGATCAGGTGGCCGAACTCGTGGGGCGCCATCCCGTGACGCTGGTCCGACGTGTAGAAGTTGCCCGCGTCCGAGCGGCCGGGGTTCGGGACGTCCGGGGCCTCCACGCGAACCCGCACCGTGGCGTCCGCCGGGCTGCCGCTGCCCACCACGAACTCCAGTGGGACGGCCGTCCCCGGGTGGTCGTCGTCGACGATCCGGAAGCCGTTCCAGACGTTCCGGATGTCGCTGCGCCACGTGTTCACCATCGGGTGGTTCGGCGCGTGGGTGAACCTGATGTTGACGGTGACCTGGAGCTTGTCCGGCATGAGGCGCCAGGTGTAGCGGGACTCGCCGCCGTAGACCGTGCCCTCCACCCGCTCGCGCCAGCGGAAGTCCTCGCGGCCGATGGTGACGGGTCCGGCGGCGGCGTCGAGGGCGGTCCAGGTCGCCGCATCGGCCACCCCGTTCACGGGCAGCGGCGGCGTCCGGGAGCCCTGGAACTCGCGGACGGCGTTCCGGGTGGCCGCATTGAAGGTGCCGTTGGCGGTGGGGCGGGTGGGAACCTCGGTCGCGGCGATGGTGAGCAGCTTCTGCTGGAGCTCCTCCACCGCGGCGCCGCTGGAACCCTGGTGAACCGACGGATGCGTCGTGGCGGCGAGCGGGACGCCCCTGGCCTCGGCCGTCGTGGGCGCGATGACAGCCATGCGGCCCTGGCGGAAGACACGCGGCACGAGCCGGTCCAGCGTGAGCCAGGTCTCGAGGTTGGCGACGCCGTCGGCGCGCAGCGGGGCGTGCGAGGTCTGGAAGGCATTGACCGCCGCGGTGGTCTCAGGTCCGTACATGCCGGTGATCCGGATGGGCGGCGAGGCGCCCAGGGCGTTGAGCGACTGCTGGATCATGCCGATCTCCGGGTCGGGCCCCTCGCCCTCCCGGTGGACGGCACGCGTGAGGCCCAGGGCGCGCTCCAGGTCGTCGCCGCTGAGCTCGTCGCGCAGGTCCTCGAGGAGCGAGTGTCCGGTGAGGGTGGCGAACTCGCCAGCGATCTCGACGACCTCGTACTGCGTCCGCCCGCCCAGGGCGTTGAAGATCTGGTCCTCCTCCGTGCCCCAGCCGGCCATCGCGTCGCGCAGCTGGGCGGCCACGTCCCGGGC
The DNA here is from genome assembly GCA_031404615.1 of Chloroflexota bacterium. Lineage (GTDB taxonomy): Bacteria > Chloroflexota > Limnocylindria > Limnocylindrales > CSP1-4 > CAIXZV01. The sequence continues at coordinate 1,345 of JANNHX010000441.1, read as the reverse complement.
GCGCTCCTTGCGGGCGTTCCAGCGCTCCTCCGGGTTCGTCTCGGGCGTCGCGGCCGACTGCATCAGGCGGCGGACGCGGGCCATCTCGTCGTCGGTGAGCTCGTCCGCGAGGTCCGCGTCCAGGCCTGCGGCCGACAGCGGGAGATACGCGGCCTTGATCGCGTCGATGTCCGCCGACGTGCGACCCGAGAGGGCGCCGTAGATGGCCTCCTCGTCCGTGCCCCAGCCCTCCATCGCCTCGTGGAGGCGGGTCGCGATCCCGGTCGCCTGGGTCGCGCTGAGCTGGCGCTGGATGACCGGCGCCCGGTGCCGCGGCGCGCGCGGGTTCCGCGGCGCAAGCGAGGGTCGCAGGACCGAGGTGATGGCGGCGTTGCCGGCCGTCCGCTGGAGACCGAGCACGCCGGAGCGGTCAAGCGCGCGGGAGCCGGGCCCGTGGGCCGCGGCGGCGGCGGCCGCGTGCGCCGGCAGGGGGGGATGGCGTAGCCCGGACCGGGTGCCGCCGCCTGGCCTCCGGGGGCCGGCGCCTCCGGGCCGCGAGCGGGCGCCGGTCGCTGCCCCTGGTGGACGCTTGCGTCGTGGCGGTGCCGCAAGGCCCGGGCCGTCACGGGACCGCCACCCGGCGGCCGCTGGTGTTGGCGGCAGCACCCGCGTTCACGACGGCCGCTCTTCCTCCTCTTCCTCGGGGGCCGGCTGGCGCTGCACCGAGGCCATCACCTCGCCCGCGGTCTGCTCGGCCGCCTGTTCGAAGCGGTCCGAGGGGTCGCTCACCCTGATCCCGCCCGGCGCATCGCTGCCGTCGACGGGTCCCCGTGACTGCTGCACGACGTGGGCGAGCTCGTGGGCGATCGTCTTCTGGCCATCGGCGGAGCCCGGGTTGTACTGGCCTTCCTTGAACACCACGTCCGAGCCCACCGTGTACGCGTTCGCCCCCACCGACTCGGCCGACCGGCTGGCCTGGCCGCCGGTGTGGACGCGGACGTCCTCGAACGACGCGCCGAAGGCGGACTCCATCGAGGTCCGGGTCGAGGCGTCGAGAGGCGAGCCCCCGCCGGAGCTCACCACGCCGTGCACCGGGGATGCCTCCTCCTCGCCGGCCAGCATCTGGAGGACGCCCTGGTTCCCGGCGGTCCGCTGGAGGTGCATGAGCGAGGCGGCGTCCAGCGAGGGCGAGCGCCCGGGCGCGGCCGGACGCGAGGGCGCGCCAGGACGAGCGGCCGTCTCCTTCGCCGGTGTCGCCCGCTCGCTGTGCGGTTGCCGCCTGGGGTCACGCTCGAAATCGCGCATGCGCTGGTCCCTCCTGTGGCTTGCGGCAGCATCGCCCACGCCGGGAGCCGCCGCAATCCCT
>JANNHX010000440.1:0-6301 GCA_031404615.1 Chloroflexota bacterium | reverse complement strand
GTGGCGCCGAGTCCGCGGCGGCCGCCCGCCGCCGCCGTGCCGAGGACGTCGAGCGCTCCGCCGGCCGGGAGCTCGAGGCTGCCACCCGCGAGGCGGCCTGGCACGCCGCGCAGGTCGAACGCCTCGCCGCCGAGGCCAAGCGCGCCGCGGCGGCGCTGGCCGTCCTCGAGGTCCGCCCCGCCTCGGAGGCTCCCACAGGTGCCGGCGCCAGGGGCGAGCAGCAGGCCATCGCCGCCTGGGAGTCCCGTGTCGGCGAGCTGCGGACGCGCCGGGACCGGCTGGCCAACGATATCTCCGGGGCCGACCGCGCCCGCGGGGACGCCGAGGGCCGCCGCGCCCGGGGCGAGGCCGCCGTCGCGATGGCCGAGGCCCGGATCGCGGGCACGGACCGTGACCTGGCCGCCCTCGCGGACCGGGAGCGGGTCGCCGGGGAGGAGCGGGATGCCGTCGCGGGCGAACTCGCCGCCGCCGCGTCGCGCGAGGGGCGGGCCCGCGAGGTGCTCGAGGGGCTCCTCGCCGACGACCGCGCAGAGCGGGCGCGCCTCGCCGAGGCGGAGCGCGCCGCCACGGGAGCCCGCGAGCGTCTCCGCGCCGCCGACGACCGCGCGCGAGCCTCCGACGTCGCCACGCTCGAGGCGCGCCTCAACCTGGACTCGCTGCGCGAGCAGCTGCTCGTCGAGCTCGCGGGCCTGGGCGAGGTGGGCCTCCGGCACCTTGCCGAAGCGGCAGGGGTCTCCGTCACGGAGCTGGTGCGCGCGGCAGGGCCCAACGACGACGACGACGACGCGACCGGGGATGCCGAGGAGGCCGTCGCGGACGACGCGGACCTGGGTCTGGTTGGCGCCGCGCCCGCGGAGGCCGGCGAGACCGCCGCGCTGGAGTCGGCACTCGAGCTTCTCGCGCCGCGCTGGGCAGAGGACGCCCCCGACGACGAGTTGCCCTCGCCCAACCGCCTGGCCACGCTGCGCCGCCGCTTCCACGAGCTCGGTGCCGCCAACCCGTTCGCCGTCGACGAGTACCGCGCGGTGCGCGACCGGCTCGAGACGCTCGACGCCCAGGACAAGGACCTCCGCGAGGCCATCACGAAGACCCGGGCACTGATCGCGGACCTCGACGTGCTCATCGCGACCCAGTTCCGGACCACCTTCGCGGCCCTCGAAGTGGCCTTCGACAAGCGCTTCCAACAGCTGTTCGACGGCGGCTTCGCCAAGCTCTCGCTGACGGACCCTGCCGACCTCGCCGCGACCGGCATCGAGATCACGGCCCGCCCGCCCGGCAAGAAGCCGCAGGCCCTGAACATGCTCTCGGGCGGGGAGCGCACCCTCACGGCGGTCGCGCTGTTGTTCGCGATGCTCGAGGTCCGGCCGGCGCCGTTCTGCGTGCTCGACGAGGTCGATGCCGCGCTTGACGAGGCCAACGTCGGCCGCTTCACCGATGCGCTTCGCGAGCTGACCGCCGCCACCCAGTTCATTGTCATCACCCACAACCGCGGCACGGTCGAGGCCGCCGACGCCCTCTACGGGGTCACCGTCGGCGACGACTCGGTCAGCCGCGTGATCAGCCTCCGCCTCGAGGAGGCGCAGGCCATGGCCAGCCACCGCCGGACCGAGGCCCACGCGGTCCCGGGCGGCGCGGCCGGCTGACCGGGAGGTCCCCGTGCGCTTCTTCCGACGCGGCCCCGACCAGCCGCAAGAATCCGAACCGGCCCAGCAGCCTGAGCGGTCGCAGGAGTCCCATCCGGCACAGCAGCCCGACACGGTTCCGGCGGAGGAGGCCGTCGAGCCGGACCTCGACGAGACGGTCGACCAGGTCGAGGCCCCCCAGGGGGATGACCCCATCGGCGACGAGTGGCAGGCGGCCGCGGTCGACGCCGATCCCGTCGAGCCCACCGAGCCCGCGCCCGAGCCGCAGATCCAGTGGGCCTGGGGCGCCGACTACAGCGCCGACAAGGCAGACGCCGCCCGCCGCGAGCGTGAGCGCGAGGCGCTCGAGGCCGGACTCGAGAAGTCCCGCACCGGGTTCGGCGCGAGGCTCCGAAGCGCATTCGGGATGGCCGGCGGCGCCGACTGGGACGAGATCGAGGAGACGCTGATCACGGGTGACGTCGGCGCCCAGCTCTCCATGGACCTCGTGGCGCGCGCCCGCAAGCGCCGCGACGTCACCGCCGAGGAAGCCGTCCGCGACGAGCTCGCCGGGCTCCTCACGGCCCGCGACGCCGGGCACTGGGAGCCCGTGCCGGCCCTCGAGGGGGCCCCCGCCATCGTCCTCGTCGTCGGCGTCAACGGCACGGGCAAGACCACGACCATCGGCAAGCTCGCCGCCCGGGAGCGAGCGAACGGCCGCCGCGTCGTCCTCGCGGCCGCCGACACGTTCCGCGCGGCCGCCATCGACCAGCTCCGGATCTGGGCCCAGCGGACGGACTCCGAGATCGTCGCCCACGCCCCCAACGCCGACCCGGCCGCGGTCGTGTTCGATGCCCTCGACGCCGCCATCGCGCGCCACGCCGACGTCCTGATCGCGGACACCGCGGGCCGCCTCCACACGAAGTCGAACCTGATGGACGAGCTGTCCAAGGTCCGCCGCGTGATCGACAAGCGCCTGCCGGGCGCGCGCGTGGAGACCTTCTTCGTCCTCGACGCGACCACCGGCCAGAACGGCCTCGTCCAGGCGAAGGCGTTCCACGCAACCGTCGGCCTGACGGGCGTCGTGCTCACGAAGCTCGATTCGACGGCGAAGGGCGGCATCGTGTTCGCGATCGAGAGGGAGCTCGGGGTGCCGGTCCGGTTCGTCGGGGTGGGGGAGAAGGCGGAGGACCTGCTGCCGTTCGATCCCGAGGACTTCGTCGCGGCGCTGTTCGACTGATCTAGCGCCTCTCCCGATGCATGCGCGCAGGGTGCGCGCGAGCGCCGGCAGCGGGACGAGTGCGGAGGCGGGAGCTCCCGGGCTGTGGCATGCGTCCGATGCGAGGGTGGCCGGCCGGGGCTCCGGGCACCCTGAGTCTCCGGCGGATGAGATCGAGCCATCACGAGCGTGGGTCGAGGTGGATCCGCGCGGTTGCGGGCCCGAGCCGTGCGTGGCACCCCTCGAATCGATGCATACGGGGATCAGCAGCGAGTACGGCCCCGACGATGGCTCGGCTACTCCGTGGTGACCGGCCGCGCATCGTCAACCCGGCCCACGCGCCAGACTGGGGACAGGTACAGCCCGATCGCGCCGATCAGGGCGAACACCGGCGCGATGAACGCCGCGACCCGCAGCCCGATCGCCTCCGCGATGAGCCCGCCCGCCACCGTCCCGAAGAGGGTCGCCAGGACCATGACCACCCGCACCGTCGCGTTGACGCGCCCCAGGTGCCGGTCCTCGACGCGGGCCTGGCGCATCGACACCTCCGTCACGTCATACATCGTCACCGCCGTGTCGCCGACGAGCTGCTGGCCGATGAGGAACGCGACCGCGACCAGCGGCATCCCGGCCGGCGCCAGGGGGATCAGCAGGTTCCCGAGCGCCGCGAACAGCAGCGACACCACGACGAGCCTGCCGAGCCCGAACCGCCCGGCTGTCCGCTCGGCGAGCAGCGCGCCGAGCAGCGACCCGAACCCGCCGAGCGCCGCAACCACGCCGATGACCGCCGCGTCCAGCCCCAGCTCGCCGTTCGCGAACAGCAGCCAGGTCGACCCGAACACGCCCCACATCGCCGACAGGCCCAGCGTCCCCCAGAGCAGTCCGCGCAGCACCGGGTCCCGTGTCACGAGCCGCATCCCTTCGCGGATCTCGACGATGATCGGCTCGCGGTCCGCGGCTGGCGGGGGCGCCGGCTCAGGGCGACGGATCCCGCCCAGGAATGCTGCCGACACCAGGAACGACACAGCGTCAATCGCGATGGCGATGGGCGCCGTCAGCCACTTCACGAGGAACCCGGCGGCGCCGAACGCCGCGAACTCCATCCCTGACGAGGTCGCCGCGAGCACCCCGTTCGCACGCACCAGGTCCGCGCGGCCAACGACCGTCGGCAGGTAGGCCTTGTCGGCGACGTCGAAGAAGGTGGTCAGCACGGCCGCCGCCGACGAGACGAGGAAGACCTGTGGCAGCGACAGCCAGCCGCCGATCGCGGCGAGCGGGATGGACGCGAGCAGCGCCGCCCGCCCGAGGTCCGCCCAGATCATCACGGGACGCCGGCGCAGCCGGTCCACCCACGCTCCGGCGACGAACCCCACGAGCAGCGCCGCGATGAGGTCCAGCGAGCGCAGGACAGCGATCTCGATGGGGCCCGCGCGCAGCGTCTCGATCGCCACGAACGGCAACGCGATCCGGGTCACGAACGACCCGAACACGGACACCGTCGCCGCGCTCCAGAAGAGCATGAACGTGCGGTTGGCCCGTAGCCGCGCCGAGGGCGTCCTCGCGCGGATGGGCGGCACGGGGTCGAGCATGGGGTCTGACGTCACCGCCGCAGCGTACCGGCCTGTGCCACCGGGAGGGCCCACTCCATGCGACTGCATCCAACCGGCCCTTGGCGGGGACGGCCCTGAGGCGCGACACTTCGGGGACCGTCGGCTGGGGACCATCCTGCCGTTGCAGGTCGGAACGAGGGGACCGTTCGGGGGAGAGACGTGTCCGGACCGTGAGGGCATCGTCGCGGAGAGCCGAGCTGGCGTGGCCGCGGACCCGGTCCGCGCCATCGGCGACAGGTAAGGCCGCAGGCGCGCGTGCGCGAGGCATGGCGTACACTCCCCACGCCTCGGTGTCGCCAGAACCCGCGCACCACCCGTCCGGCCCCGCCGCGCGGCCTGATCCTCACCGACAGTCACAAGGGTCCCAGTCCTCGCATGTTCGACAGCCTCAGCGACCGCCTCCGCAAGACCCTCGCCGGGTTGACCGGTCGTGGCCGCGTGACCGAGGCGGACGTCGACGCCGCGATGCGCGAGGTCCGCCTGGCCCTCCTCGAGGCCGACGTCAACTTCAAGGTCGTCAAGGACTTCGTGGCCCGCGTGCGCGAGCGCGCGATCGGCGCCGAGGTGCTCGACAGCCTGACCGCCGGCCAGCAGGTCGTGAAGATCGTCAACGACGAGCTCACCGCGCTGCTCTCGGCGGGAGACCGGACGTTCCGGGTCCACGGCAACCCGGCGGTCATCGCGCTCGTCGGCCTCCAGGGCTCGGGCAAGACGACCTCGGCGGCCAAGCTTGCCAAGCACATCGTCAAGCTGGGGCGCGCGCCGCTCCTCGTGGCCGCGGACCCGTACCGGCCCGCCGCTGCCGACCAGCTCGAGACGCTCGGCAAGAGCCTGGGGATCGCCGTCTACCGCGCACCGGTCGGCACCCCGACGGTCGACATCGCCCGCCAGGGCGTCGAGCACGCGAAGCGCATCGGCCGCGACACCGTGATCATCGATACCGCGGGCCGCCTCACCATCGATGACGCGCTGATGGACGAGATTCGTGCCGTCTCGGACGCGACCAGGCCCGTCGAGACGCTCCTCGTCGTCGACGCGATGACCGGCCAGGAGGCCGTCACGGTCGCGCAGGGCTTCGCGGGCGCGGTGCCCGTCACCGGCCTCATCCTGACCAAGATCGACGGTGATGCCCGCGGCGGCGCGGCGCTCTCGATCGGCGCCGTGACCGGGATCCCGGTCAAGTTCCTGGGCACCGGCGAGAAGACCGACGCCCTGGAGGTGTTCCACCCCGATCGGCTGGCGGGCCGGATCCTGGGCATGGGCGACGTCATGACGCTCGTCGAGCGGGCCCAGGAGGCCTTCGACGAGAAGCAGGCCAAGAAGCTGGAGGAGTCCGTCAAGAAAGGCTCCTTCACGCTCGAGGACATGCTGTCGTCGATGCGCCAGATGCAGAAGATGGGCCCCATGGGCCAGTTGATGGGGATGATCCCGGGCATGGGCGGCATGGCCAAGGAGGCCCAGGATGCCGTCGACCGGGGTGACCTCAAGCGAGTCGAAGCCATCATCCTGTCGATGACGCAGCGCGAGCGTCGCGACCCTGGGATCCTCAACGCCTCGCGCCGCCGGCGGATCGCGAAGGGCTCGGGGACGACGCTTCCGGAGATCAACCGGCTTGTCAAGCAGTTTGGCGAGATGCAGAAACTGATGAAGCAGCTCTCGGGTGGCGGCGGACGCCGCGCCGCGATGGGCCAGCTCCTCGGACGCCGTTAGGCGGGGGTACAGACATGACTGACCAGGATCCGACCCAGGCCTACCAGCCCCCGACGGGGCTGCCCGAGGCTCCGCCCGCGCCGCCCGCAGCGGCGCCTGCCGACGCGCCCTCGTTCGCGCCGCCCGCACCGCCGCCCGCG
>JANNHX010000439.1:0-2590 GCA_031404615.1 Chloroflexota bacterium | reverse complement strand
TGACAGACCCTGTTAGAGTGCCACCTGAAGCGTGAGAGCGCTCTCACAAACTAGCGGAGAGAGAGCCCGAACCCAAGGCGAACGGTCGCAGCCGCAACGGCAGCGCAACGCTGGAGGAGGTCGCCCGGATGGCGGGCGTCTCCCGGGCGACGGCGTCCCGGGTCGTGAACGACTCGCCGCGGGTCAGCCCGGAGATCCGGCAGGCCGTCCAGGCCGTCATCGAGGAGGTGGGCTACGTCCCCAACCGGGCGGCTCGCAGCCTCGTCACGCGCCGCAGCGACTCGCTCGCGGTCGTCATCGCGCAGCCCGCCGGCCAGGTCTTCTCGGACCCGTTCTTCCCGCGGCTGCTCCGCGGCATCAGCTCCACGCTGACCGCGCGGGAACGCCAGCTCATCCTGATGATGCCGGAGTCCCCCGAGGATGAGCGGCGCGTCGGGGACTACCTGATCGCCGGACACGTCGACGGGGCCATGCTCGTCAGCCTCCACGAGGGCGACCCGCTTCCCGCGCGTCTGACGACCGCCGGCGTACCGATCGTCATGGTCGGCCGCCCGCCCAGGGGCTCCCGCGTCAGCTACGTCGACGTCGACAACCGCCAGGGCGCCCAGTCCGCCGTCGCCCACCTCATCGAGGGCGGCCGACGCGTCATCGCCACGATCACCGGCCCGCTCGACACGGCCCCGGGCCTTGACCGGCGCCAGGGGTACCGGGACGCGCTGGCGGAGGGCGGCATCGCGCTGGACCACGGGCTCGAGGCGTCGGGCGAGTTCACCCGGGACGGGGCGGCCGCGGCGATGATGCACCTCCTCGACGCGCGCCCGGACGTCGACGCGGTCTTCGCCGCGTCCGACCTGATGGCGGCCAGCGCGCTGGCGGTGCTCGTCGCGGCAGGGCGGAAGGTGCCGGGCGACGTCGCCGTCGTCGGCTTCGACGACATGTCGATCGCCGTGTCCACGACGCCGCAGCTCACCAGCGTCCGCCAGCCGGTCGAGGAGCTGGGCCATGAGATGGCCCGGCTGATGCTGGAGGCGGTCGACACCGCCGACTCCGTCCCCCGGCGCGTGATCCTCGCGACGGAGCTCGTGCCCCGCGCCTCGAGCGCAGGGCGGGAGGCGTCCTGAGGCGATCAAGACGGCGAATGGGCGAGCCTGACACGCCCCACGGTGAGGTCCGCATCGAACGACCCGGTCATCCTGGAGGAGGAACATCCATGGTTCGACATCGCAGCCTGGGACGGTTCGCCATCGTGGCGAGCACCCTGGCGATCGTGGTCTCCGCCTGTGGCGGCACCGCAGTCACACCGCCCCCGAGCGCAGCGCCCGCAACGGCCGCACCCGCAACGGCCGCACCCGCGACCGCGGCCCCCTCGATCGTCGCCATCACGCCTGAGCCCATCGCCGCCGCCGTCGGCCCCAACGGCGGCAAGGTCCTCCGCTGGTTCATCGGTCTCGGTGGCGGCGGCAAGCCCGAGCAGATCGCGGCCGAGCAGAAGTTCGCCGCGGACTTCAACGCCGCCCAGAAGGACGTCTACCTGACGCCCGAGATCTACGACAACAGCGTCGCCGCGAACCAGCTGCAGATCCAGATCGCGGCCGGCAACCCGCCGGACATCATCGGCCCGGTCGGCGTCGAGGGTCTCAACATCTTCCGCGACAACCTGCTCGACGTGAAGCCGCTGATCGCGTCGCAGAACTTCGACATGACCAAGTTCGACCCGGGCCTTGTCGACTTCTTCGACATCGGCAAGGACGGCGCGACCATCGGCGTGCCGTATGCGATGTACCCATCCTTCATCTACTACAACACGAAGCTGTTCGATGAGGCCAAGCTGCCGTACCCGCCGACCAAGGTCGGCGAGATGTACAACGGCAAGCCGTGGGACATGGCCGCCGTTCGCGAGCTGGGCATGAAGCTCACCGTCGACAAGAACGGCAACGACGCCACGAGCCCGAGCTTCGACCCCGAGAGCATCATCCAGTGGGGCTTCGACATGCAGTGGGCGGACGACCGCTCCGACACCGAGGCCACCGTCTTCGGATCCAGTTCCGTGGTCACCCCGGACGGAAAGACCGCCCAGATCACGCCCCAGTTCACCCAGGGCATGAAGTGGTTCAACGACGGCGTCTGGAAGGATCACTTCATCCCGACATCCGCCGCGATCCAGAGCGACCTGCTGGGCAAGGGCAACCCGTTCCAGTCCGGCAACCTCGCCATGGCCGACACCCACCTCTGGTACACCTGCTGCATCAATCCCGCAGCGCCCGCAAAGCCCAGCTTCAACTGGGGCGTCGCGGTCACGCCGGAGAACAACGGCGTCACGACGGCGAAGCTGCACGCCGATACGTTCAGCATCCTCAATTCCACCAAGAACCCCGAGCAGGCCTTCAAGGCCGTCGCCGCGCTGGTCGCGTCGCCCGAGCTGCTCACCAACTACGGCGGGCTGTCGGCTGATCCGGCCCTCCAGCAGGCCTTCCTGTACTACGTGCAGAAGAACTATCCGTACTCGACGATCGACTTCCAGGTCATCAAGGTAATGCTCGTCTACTCGTACAAGGCCAGCAACCAGGTCTTGCTCGATTACTTACAGAAG
>JANNHX010000438.1:0-3008 GCA_031404615.1 Chloroflexota bacterium | reverse complement strand
TGCGCCTTCGGCGTGCTGATCCTGTTCGCCACGTTCGCGCTAGGCCTCGCGGCCCGTGAGTCGGTCACCGGGACGGGCAGTGCCAGCACGAGCGCCCGCGCCGCAAGCCGGACCGTGCTCGGACTCGGAGCCTTCTTCGTCGCGGGCGTGTTGGTGACGTACTTCCTGCTTGGTCTCGGCCTCCTTGGGGCGGTCGCATCCTTCGCGGACTTCGGCGGCAACCACCTCCCGAGCCGTGTCGCAGCGCTGGTCGCGATCGCGATGGGGATCTGGATGCTCCGGGACGTGCTCCTCCCGGATGCGCCGCTGCAGCTCGCGGCCCCGCACGCCCTGCACGGGCGGATGCGAACCTGGACACGGACGAGCTCGCCGGTTGCCCTGTTCGGCGGTGGTGTCCTCATCGGCCTGTGCACCGTTCCGTGCAGCGGGGCGGTGTACCTGGGCGTGGTTGCGCTCCTCGGTACAACCGGCAGCGTTGGGGCCGGATTGGGTGGTCTCGCCCTCTACAACCTCGCCTACATCACGCCCCTGATGGGGCTGCTCGTCCTCGCAAGCCGACCCGGCCTGATCCGACGTCTCAACCGGTGGCACCTGGCGCATGCAAGCGGGACGAAGCTGCTGCTGGCGATGGTCGTGCTGACCCTTGGGTTCGCCATCCTGCTCACGGTCTAGCTCTAGCTCTGTTCTCCCGCGACGCGCCCACACGGGTCGTCTGCAGCGCCTTCACGCCGCCCTCTGTAGCAGGGTCCCCGTGCGCTACCTGCGAAGGGCATCCTCGATCCACTGGCGAGGCGGAACGCCGCGGAGTCCCGCTGGCGTAGGGAACACCCGACATCGTGGGGTGTAGTCACCTGGATCCACGAACCCGGGCATCAAGTCCTGGCCGTCCACGCGGATCGTGGGCGAGCCGGGAAAGCGGTGTGCCCAAGCGACCTCGGGCTCCGTCGCGTTGACGGCCTCAACGGTCGTGCCCGGTGCGAGGTCCCTGATCACCTCATCGAGCAGGGTCCGAGCCAGGACGTGGTTGGGGCAGTCGTCGAAGTACAGAAACTCGATCCGATGGCTCATGCGTTGATGGTAGGGCGCGGGTGGCGCGAGCAAGCGCGCCGGCTCCGCGGCCGACCTCAGTAGAGGCCGAGCGGGTTGACGAACCGGCCCCCCATCTCGATGCGGAGGTCGAGATGGGGGCCGGTCGACCTGCCCGTGGAGCCGAGGCGCGCGATGCGCTGGCCGGCGACGACACGTGCACCCGCGGCGACGGCCACCGACTGGTTGTGGTTGTAGGTCGACCGCATGCCGTCAGGGTGGCGCAGCACGACGACGTAGCCACCCCCGTTGTTCCTCCAGCCGGCGAAGACGACCGTGCCGGCCGCGATGGCACGGACAGACGTCCCGGTGGGTGCGGAGATGTCGATCCCGGGATGGGCGCTGGAGAAGCGGGTTGTCACCTGGCCGCGGACCGGCAGGGGCCACAGGTGGGTCGTCCTCCGGCTCCGGACCGGCGACGTCGTCGGTTTCGCTGTCGACCGGGTGGTCGTTCGAGGCGTCGGCTTCGGTGTTGCCTTGGGCATCGCGTGGCCGCCAGGCACCCGGATCACGCGACCCACCGCGAGGGAGTCTGCGGTGACCCCGGGGTTCCAACGGAGGATTGTCGAGAGCTCCACGCCGTGCCAGCGGGCGATGTTCCAGAGCGTGTCCCCGGGACGAACCCGGTGCCGCGGACCCGGGGGCGGTGTCGGACTCGGCGTCTGGGACGGCGCAATCGAGGACTCAGGCTGGACGAACCATGGGGACGCGGACGACGGGACGGGCGCGGGCGACGGGCTGGGCCGGGGCGCCACGACTACCGGCGCGAATGCTGTGGCCGGAAGGACGGCCGGCGTCGAGGCGGGCCTCGCGGAGACGGACTGTTGCACCGTGGCTGTCGCGACGATCGCGATGAGGATGGCACCGCCGGCGGCAAGGACGCGGGCGCGGTGGGACGGAGTGTGGTCAGACCTCAAGAACGTGTTCCTCCGAGCGTTGGGGCCAGCGCGAGGAGGATGGCCGGGGGCGGCCGGGATCCGCGCCGCGGCCGGGCCTCCAGAGTGCCCACCGTTCCTTAGCGCGAGATGAGGACGCCCTGAGTCATCCGTCGCCAGCCTCCGCCCGCGACGCCCTTCTCAGGATCGCGTCACCGGCAATTCATCCGGCGCTCATCTACCGGCGTTCTACTCGCTGCCATGGACGACATCACCCTCTACCCCTCCGCCGCGATCGCGCTGCTTGTCGCCCTGGACCTCGTATTGGTGGCGTGCCTTGTCTCGAACCGAGCCGCAGCAGCCGTCATGAACGTGGCTCGGTGCTCGGTCGGGCGGGTCGGATTGACTGCCGGCTCTGTCCTCGCATTCGCGGCCGCCGTGGCTCGGCGCCCATGAGCTCGATCGTCCGGTGCGCCACGACTCGCGACAGCGACCTCCAGGTCATCGAGATCCTCGTGTCCGACGGTTACCACCCCGACCTGATCGAGGCGCGGGCGGGCCTGCCGATCCGCCTGGTCTTCAGGCGTGAGGACGACCATGCGTGCTCGGACCGCGTCGTGTTCTCGAAGCCGCGTGTCGACCGCTATCTCGCGCCGCGGTCCGTGACCGTCGTTGATCTCCCGGCCGCCGCGGGCGGCAGCATTCGGTTCACCTGCGGCATGGGGCGCTATCGCGGACGCATCAACCTCGTCCCGGGTGAGGAGAACGCCCGTGGTCCCCGGCGGATCGCGACGGCGGCAGTTGCGCTGGTCACGATCGTGCCGGTGCTGATCGTGCTCCTGGTTGCCGGCGTCGCGGGGTCCGCGTCGTCCGCCCTGGCGATGAGCCTGCTCGTTGCCGACGCCGTTGCCCTGGTCATCCTCGCGCGCCACGGCGAACGCCGCGCGCACCGCCACTCGTAGGAGCATCGTGCCGTTCGTCATCGACATCAACCCGGTCGCCTTCTCGCTCGGCCCGCTTGCGGTCCGCTGGTATGGAATCACGCTC
>JANNHX010000437.1:0-1924 GCA_031404615.1 Chloroflexota bacterium | reverse complement strand
CAGCGCGGCCTGCGGTCGGATCCCGGGCGGCCCGAGATCTGCAACGTCTGCCAGCTCCACCGCTTCTTTGGCGACGACTACGAGGAGATCTGGGACGGCGAGCGGACCGCCCGGACCGGCTGCGTTGATACCAAGAAGCTGTTGGTCGAGCGGATCACGGAGCACTACGCAGGCGCCCGGGAGCGGTACGCGGAGCTGATGGCCAACCCGGCCCGAGTGGACGGGATCCTGGAGGCCGGCGCGGACCGCCTCAAGCCGATGGCCGCGGCCACGATGGCCGAGGTCAGGGAGAAGATGGGCCTGCGCTAGGGGCCTCGCCGCCGAGGCGCCGCCGTCGTAGGCTTTGCACATGCCCAACGATCTGCTCACCGAGCGCCAGCGCCGACTGCTCGACGCGGTCCTGATCCTGGGCGTCGTCGCCCTCGCGTTCGTCGTCATCAACTACGCGAGCTCGCTCTTCTACGCGTTCGGCGACGTCGTCCTCGTGTTCTTCCTGTCGTGGCTGCTGTCGTTCGCGCTGCTGCCGGTGATCAACCTCGTGGCCAAGGTGCCGAGGGTGCCGCAGAGCGCCGCGGTCATCGTCGTCTACCTCGCGATCGTGGCGGTGCTCCTCGCGATCATCATCCAGTTGTCCGCGGCGCTCGCGACGTCCATCGGCGACTTCATCGAGAACTCCCCGCAGCTCGAGACGCAGCTCGCCAACGTCCTGCGCGAGATCGAGTCGCGCCTCGCCGGCATCGGCTTCACGGTGAACCTCGTGGGCCAGGCCCCGCAAATCACCGCCAACCTCCAGGACTTCGCCCGCCAGCTCGTGGACCCGCTCCAGTCGATCGCGGTCGCGAGCATCGGAGTCATCGGCAACATCCTGATCCTGGTCATCCTCTCGATCTACGTCGCCATCGACCGCGAGGACATCTCGGCGTTCCTGTACCGCCTCGTGCCGCCGGCGTTCGTGCCGCAGGCCCGCGTGCTGTCGGTGAGCGTGTCGAAGAGCTTCGGCGGGTTCCTCCGCGGGCAGCTGATCATGGGCGTGGTGTTTGGCCTGTTCACGCTGGTCGTGAACGTCGTCTTCGGGCTGCAGTACGCGGCCGTCACCACGGTCCTCGCGGGCGTCCTCCAGATGATCCCGTTCTTCGGCCCATTCGTCTCATGGGCCCCGCCGGTGCTGGTGGCGATGCTGATGCCGAACGCCCCGCTGCTGCCGGTCGCGATCCTCATGGGCATCGCGTGGTTCGTGACGATGAACATCCTCCAGCCGCGGCTGATGTCCGGGTCGGTCGGCATCCACCCAATCGTCGTCCTGGGCTCGGTCGTTATCGGGTCCAAGGTCGCGGGCATCGCGGGCGCCATCTTCGGCATTCCGATTGCGGCGGTGATCTCCGCGCTGTTCTTCCACTGGGTGGCGCGATCGCGTGAGCACGGCGCCGTCGCGGACCGGGCGGCGCAGCGGGTCGCGGCGCGCGAGGGGCGCGAGGTCCGGCGTCCGCGCGATCCCGTGCCGGGTGTGGACGAGGACGTCGAGGACGTGATCGTCGCCAAGATGGCCGAGGCCGATCCGCTTGCGACGCCTGCCGAGGTTGAGGAGGCGGTGAACCCGGCTCCGGTCACACCCAAGCCCTGAAGGTCAGGGGGAGGTTCGTCGGCCCGAGCCCGAGCCCGAAGCCGAACTCGCGATGATGCGGGAACCGACGCTCAGCGGCGGCGCCTCCTCCGGTCCGCCATGACCTCCGCCGCCGCGTTGCGTCCCGGTGCCCCGGTCACGCCGCCGCCGGGATGCGCGCCGGAGCCGGCGAGGTACAGCCCCTCGACCGGCATCCGGTATCGCGCCCAGCCGAGGAGCGGCCGCCACAGGAAGAACGAGTCGAGCGCCGGCTCCGCGTGGAGCGGGTGGCCTCCCGTGAGGCCGTACTCGGTCTCGAGGTCC
>JANNHX010000436.1:0-5385 GCA_031404615.1 Chloroflexota bacterium | reverse complement strand
GCTAGCCAACCCGCGCCCGGGGCGGTGGCGGACGGGCGCACGGGAACCGGTCGGTATCGCCGCGGCGACCCTTGGCGCCGCGTCACCCGGGCATGATACGGGGCCGCGCGAGCGGCCCCTTCGGTTCGTCTGCGGAGCGGCGGTCAGGCGGGCGCCTCGCCCGAGCCGATCGCCGGGGTGCCGGAGGCCAGGGCCGGAGCCTTGAGCTCGGCCAGGCGCGCCTCCACCTCGAGGTCGTCCTCGCCGGTCTCGAGCTCGGCGAACTGGTCCTCGATGGACGAGGTGCCGACCTCCTCCATGCCGCGGGCCATGGCCTCCTGGCGGCGGATCTTGTCCTCGTAGCGGTTGAGCTCCGACGTCGGGTCCAGGACCGAGACGTCCTTGAGGGTCTGCTGGACCTGCATCTGGGCCTGGGCCATCTTCGCGCGGCTCACGAGCTCGTCGCGCTTCTGGACCAGCTCCTCGCGCTTGACGCGGAGCTTGTTGAGCCCGTCCTTGAGCTTGTTGGTGAGCTCGGTCTGCTGGCTGATCTGGATGTCGAACGTGCGGACCTGCTCGTCGAACGAGATCTGGCGGCGGAGGGCCAGCTTGGCGAGCCCGTCGAAGCGGTCGGCTTCCGTCGCATTGCCCTGGCCGCGGAGGGTCTCGGCGCGATCGGAGGCGGCACGGGCCTTGCCCAGCCACTCGCGGGAGGCCTCGCGGGCCTCGCGCGCGTCGTCCTCGAGCAGGCGGAGGTTGCCGACCGTCTGGGCGACGGCCTCCTCGGCCTCGGCGATGTTGCTCGTGAAGTCGCGGATGAGCTGGTCGAGCATCTTCTCCGGGTCCTCGGCCGAGTCGAGGATGGAGTTGACGTTCGCGCGGACGAGCTGCCCGATGCGCCCGAGGATCGAGGTCTGCGCCATGGTGTCCTCCCGGTTTGCGTGCAAGTCCCTGGATGCGAGGCCCGGACGGTGGATCGCCGGGCCGACATTGAGTTGGGGCGCGCTACCAGCGCCCTCCGCGGACGCGGCCGCCGCCGCCACCGCCGCCGGACGGCATCGAGAAGCCACCGCCGCGCGATCGGCCGCCACCACCACCACCGCCGCTGCGCGGCATGCCGGTGGGGATGCCGAAGCCGCCGGTCATGGAGCCGCCGCCGGAGCCACCCCACGGGCTGCCGCCCCAGCCGCTGCCGTGGCCGCGGCCTGCGCCGACCGCGCCCGAGACAACCGCTCCGATGATTCCTCCGAGCACCGCGCCAACGATCTCGGACTCGCCGCCACCGGGACGGTACGGGCCCGCGACGGGGCCGGTCTCCGACTTCCAGCCCTCGAACTCGCCCGCGGCGAGGCGGTAGGCCTCGTCGGCCAGCTGCGTGGCACGGTTGGCGGTCGCGGTGGCGCCTTCGGGGTTGGCGGCGACGAGCGTGCGCGCCTCCTCGAGGCGGACTTCGGCCTCGGCGGCGCGTGTGCGCGCCGCCTCGCCGACGCCGTGGCGGCGGGTCGTGATGTAGTCGATGGCCCGATTGACGTGACCCTCCGCCGTCGCGACGGCGGTCACGGCGCCCTGGCGCCGGCGAGCGACCTGGGTGTTGGCGTCGGCGACCTGCGCGACGATCGCGTCCGCGGCCTGGTTGGCGGACACGGCGCGCTGGAGCGCGGCCAGCGGGTCGAGCGGACGGGCCTCGGCGGTGCGGCGGGCCTCGCCGAGCGCGACCTCGGCCGCGCGCAGCGCGGCGGCGGGGTCCGCCGGGGCCGGGGTGCCCGAGGTGACGGGCGGGAGCTGCGGGGCCTGGGCAAGGCTCGAGACGGCGCCGCGGGCGGCCTCGAGGTCGCGCGAGGCGGCATCGAGCTCGGACGTCAGGCGGCCGGCCGCGTCGTCCAGGTTCGTACCCAGGTGCTCGACCGCCTCCACAAGCTGGGTGGCGCGGGCCATGGCCTCCTGCGAGCGGCGCAGCGCCACGACCCCTTCGGATGGCCTGGTGCTGACGATCCCGGCCCCGCGTGTCGCCTCGGCCGCCGCGGCGTCGATCGCCTTCGTGGCCTCCTCCAGGTTGCCGTTGACGGACGCCGTCGCCGACGGCGCGTAGGTGGAGCGGAGGCGGATCACGATCGCGTCCGCGGCGGTGCGGCGGGCCTTCAGCGCCTCCACGAGCGGCGGCAGGGTCGCGAGCTGCGCCGGCGCCGCCGCCTCCAGGTCGCGGAGCCCGTCGAACCGCTGCTCCTGGGCGTCGAGGAGCTGGTCCGCCTTCGTGCACCGCGCGACGATCTCTCGGAGCATCGCGTCGCGCTCCGGGGGCTTCTCCGGGTACGCGTCGTCGAGCTTCTGGCGGAGTGCGAAGGCGGCCCGGAGCTCGTCATTGGCCTGGCGGATGGCCTCGCGGTACGGCCCGACCTCGGCGTCGCCCCACTGGGCGGCCGCGAACTCGACGTCGTTCGCCGCGTCCTTGAGCGCCTCGTCCGCGGCGAGGAGTGCGCGGTTGGCCTCGGCGTTGAGCGTGTCGAGGGTCGCGGTCTGCACCGTGCTGTGGCGGCGCCGCTGGAGCACGGTGCGCACGATCAGGAGGAGCCCGAACGCGATCACGAGGAAGGCGATGATCGGGGCCAGGTTGATGCCGCCGCCCGACGAGCCGGATCCGCTTCCGGTGCCGCCGGACGAGGTCGTCGGGACGGGCGTGGCCGGGCGGGCTGTCGCGGCGGCCGGGGTCGCGACCACAGGGCTGCCCATCGCCTTGCCGACCGCCTCGGCCGAGGCGACCATCGCACCCGCGAAGTCGCCGTCCACGAGCCTGGGCTCCAGGGCGCCGGTGAGGATGTCGTCGATCTCGGCGTCGGTGATCTCGTCGAGCGACGACCCGACCCACATCGAGTAGGACCGTTCCTCCATCGCGACGAGGATCAGTGCGTCGTTGCCCCCGAGCGAGCTCGCGATCGCGGTTCCCTCGGTGAAAGCGTTGACGTCCTCGCCCCCGATCGTGTCGATGTAGGCCACGAACAGCTGGACGTCAAGGTCCTCGCGCAGCTGGTCCAGCGCGGCCTGGACCTCGCGTTCCTCCGAGGCGCTCAGGACCTGCGCCTGGTCCATGACGCCGGAGTCGAGGCTCGGGGGCTCGTCGAGCGCGAGGACGCTCGCTGCGGAGAACGCGAGCAGCAGGATCGCCACGAGGGTGGCGCGCAGGGCGTTGAGGCTCACGAGGGACATCCTACCCCGGCCCGTCGGGGCCGTGAGACCTCCGTTCGGGTGGGCCGTCCGGCGACGGGTGGGCCGGCTCAGAGCGCGCGCAGGCGCGTCGGCGGCCAGGTCCAGTCGATCGGCAGGTCGGCGGTCGAGAGCGCCCGGCGGCGCCCCGCCTCGCTCGCGCCGAGCACCAGGATCCGGTCCGTCTTCGTGGCGCGTCCGGCCTCGTCGCCCCAGAGGCGCGTCATCTTGCGGTTGGCGGCGACCTCGTCGCGGACCAGGCCGGCGAGGCGGTAGCCCGCGGGCCTCGCGGCCTCCTCCCAGGCGCGCTCCGCGAGGCGGTGGCCCTCATCGCACGGCTTGCCGCGGTCCATCTCAACGTCGCCGATCACGATGACCGCGATGCCGTCGTCGGTGAGGGCGGGACGGAGGTCGTCAAGGACCTCGCGCAGGAACGCGAGGTAGGGCTCGCGGCGGTGGGCGGCGTCGAGCTGCGCGTCGATGGCCGTCGCGTCGAAGCCCAGGAGCCAGGTCCGGAGCCAGTTGTAGTAGCCGTACTTGAGCACGCGCAGGTACGGCGGCGACGTGACGACCAGCCGGGCGCGGTCCGGGAGGCCATGGGCTCGGAGGGCGGCCCGGGCCCGCTTGCCGGCGGTCCGGGCGTCCCCGTGGAGCGCGATGCCGGTCATCGTCGGGAGCGGCTGGCGGTAGAGGCGGTCCAGCTTGGCGGCGAGGGCGTCGAAGACGTCGCGCTCGGGCGGTTCGTAGCCGGTCTTCTCGACGAAGGAGCGGACGTAGCGCGGAGCCATGCTGAAGGTGTTGGGCATGACCGTCGAGAGGTACGACGGCGTCTTGCCGTGGAGGATGCCAGTGAGGGCGCCGGCGAGGAAGCGGTCCGCCCGAACGTCCAGGCGCAGGAACGAGCGCACGAGCAGGAGCTGCGCGAGCGTGCGCGGGTGGAACGCGACGGCGACCTCGTCCGGGACAGGTTCCGTGCGGGCGGCGGGGCCGTCGCCCGAGCCCGCGGACGGGACCTGCGCTGACGGGTGCCCCGGGTGGACCTTCACCTGGCCGGCCAGGGCGAGCCAGGCGGGCGCGTCGGCGGCCCAGGCGAGACGGAGGCCGGCGAGCCGCGTGCGCACCTCGGCGGGCGTGCCGGGCTCCAGCTTGGCGGCCGTCAGGACGTGGGCGAGGGGATTGAGGTCATTCCCGACGCCGATGCGCCCCTCTGCGGCCGCCTGGAGGGGCGCCGTGCCGCGGCCACTGAACGGATCGAGGACGACGTCGCCCGGGCGCGAGTAGCGCGCGATGAAGGCGTGGGCGAGGGACGCCGGAAAGCTCGCGAGGTACGAGCACATCGGGTGGAGGGTGTGGCCCCAGAGGCGGGCCTGGTCCTTCCACTCGGGCTCGATCGCGAGCGCGGGGAGCGCGCTCGGCAGCTCGAGGGCGAGCTGGCGGGCGGCGACTGGTCGTGACTTCAGGGTCTGGTCGGGCATTCCCGGGCTCGATCAGGAACCGCGCCGACCTTGGGCTCCGGCGCGAAGGGCGGCGAGCATAGCACCGCCGGCTTCCGGCCCGATCCTGTCCGCCCGGCGAGCCATGCAGCCGCCCGACCCAGGCCCGGCCGCCGCTTCTGACCCGCCGCGCGGCCCGAGTGACGGCTGGCGGCGGCGATTGGACCGCCGAGCGGTCAGCCGCCGATCGACGGCTCCGGCGATGGGCGTCACGAGCCGCGTTAGACTCGGGACGGCGCCTTCGCCCCCATAGCTCAGCGGATAGAGCAGCCGCCTTCTAAGTGCCCCCGTCAGTCCGACGTGCTACTGAGCGTGGAGACGGCACCGAACGGGCCGCAGTTAGTTGCTCAGTACGTGAGGCGGGCGAAACGGTGTCGGCGTCGGCGACACCATCCCGGACACGATGACGCCCCCGCCGGGCGAACCCTGACGGGGGCGGTTCCGCCAAGTTGGCGGGAGCGGTCAGGCCGTCGGCTCCGGTCCCACCACTCCGCGGTCAACAAGGCGCCGGAGTGTCGCGAGGGCGATCCGTTCCTCCGGGCTCAGCGGGATTGGCTCGTCGAGGTACAGCGGCGGCGGCACGGCTCCCGCCGGGGCCGTCGACTCGAACCCGCGGACGAACGCCTCCCGCGTCGTCCGGGGATGTTCACGGGTGTCGCCGATGCCGTCACCGGCGGAAGGGGGCCGGCCCGGGCCGTCTCGGGCACGCGCGGCC
>JANNHX010000435.1:0-7616 GCA_031404615.1 Chloroflexota bacterium | reverse complement strand
GGCCGCGATACGCCCGCTCTCGAGGCGCGCGACCGCGACCCGTTCCGCGCGACCCCACCGCGGGTCCACTTCACCCGCCGCCGTCACTGGCACGCACACCTTCATGCTGTCGACCTCCGGGCTGCCACGTCGTCGTCAGCCCCCATTCGATCACACGCGTCGCGACGCGCCTAGGGGGCCGGCGTCGGCTCCGCCGTCGGATCGGGAGGCGGTGCCTGCGTGGGCTTCGCGGTGGGCTTCGCGGTGGGCCTGGGCGTCGGCTTTGCTGTCGGGCGTGGGGTCGCGACGGCGCGCGGGACGCTGATCTTCCGCGGATCGGGCGTCCCGGGGAGCAGGTCCGCGACGTCCCGCCGGATCTGGTTCACCCAGGCTGCCGTCAGCCACGCCGGATAGCGTGAGGGCACGATCCGGAGCTGGTGCACCTTCTCGCCGTCCGTCTTGCCGAACAGCTCCACGAGCGCCGGCAGCGCCTCTCGCGGGAGGTCGGTCCAGGCCGTGCCCTTCGCGGCGCCGAAGAGGGCCGGGCCGTTGAGGATGACGGACGGTCCCACCTGCCTGCGGATGGCGAGGAGCAGGATCTGCTGGCGCTCCATGCGGCCGTAGTCGGAGTCCATGTGGCGGCTGCGCGCATAGGCGAGCGCCGTGCGGCCGTCGAAGTGCTGCTTGCCGGCCTTGATCCGCAGCTCGATCTTGCCCTTGCCGGGCTCCGGGTAGTCGTGGTCGACGACGGCCTCCGGGACGTTGATGTCGATGCCGCCCATGGCGTCCACCACGCGGATCACGCCGACGAGATCGACGATCAGCACGGCGTCGATCGGACGCCCGGTGAGGGTGCTGACGACGGAGCGCACGGCACCGATGCCCTTGACCGCGCCCTTGCCCGGCCAGAGGCCCGGGTGGCGGCCGGTCGCCTCGACGTACATCTCGTTGAGCAGGCCCGGCTGGCAGCCGCACGCGGACGCGTCGCGTGCCGGGCCGGGCGGGTATGGGGCGTTCTGGAGGTTGCGCGGCAGGCCGATCATCGCCGACTCGCCGGTCTTCACGTCGACCTCGACCAGGAGCATCGTGTCGTTGCGGCGGCTCCAGCGCCCGCTGCCAGCATCCGACCCGATGAGCAACAGGTCGAATCGCCCATCGGTGCCCCATGGCTGGGCGGGGTCCGCGCGCTTCCAGGGCACGTCGGCGCCGAACGCGGGGAGCGTGCCGTTGCCGCCATCGGTGGGATAGGGCGCGATGACCGTCGTCGGTGACGGGGTCGGGGCGCGCGATGCGGTCGGCGACGGCGAGGCCCCGGGGTCGGACGTGGGCGCCTCGGTCGCCTCCGGCGGCTCGGTGAACTCCGGGACCGGGGTCTCGAGCGCGGCCGTGGCGCCGGACGCCGTCCCGGCGAACGTCTCGTCGAGGAGCGTTTCGGTGGCCATGATCGTGTTGGCCGCGACGAGGTGCGGCACACCGACGACGAGCAGCAGCACGACCGCGGAACCCGCCATGGCCGTCCTGCCGGGGTGCGTCCGGCCCACGGCCTCGACCGCGGCCGAGGTCCGCCAGCCGGCGACCATGATGTTCGCGGCGAACAGGAACGTGAGGGCGCCGGGGGTCACGAGGGCGGCCGCGACGCCGTACATGCCCTGGGCGACGACCCAGGCGAGGAGCGCCAGCCCGACGATCAGCGTCGGAACGAGGTACAGGAGCGCGATCCGGCGGTTGCCGATGGCGAGGTGCCCGAGACCCGGCACCAGCGCGCTCGCGAGCGTGACGAGGACTGGTCTGCCGCGGGCGATGAGGCCGGGGCGGCTCTGGGCGAGGACCGCGGGCTCGGTGACGGAGCCGGGCTCTTCGGAGCCGGGCTCTTCGGAGCCGGGCTCTTCGGCGGGCGTCTGCGGCTCGCCGACCGGAATCTCGTCCCCCACCCCGTCCGTCATCCCTCTTGCATCCGCATCGACGTCACCCCGGTTCGCTGGCGGGATCGTTGCACGGATCTGGGACGCCCGCAGCCCGTTTCGTGGTTCCCTGACGTCAGGAGATGGTCGCGGAGACCCGCGGCCTCCAACTCGGGATTGTCCGACGGGCGACGCTACAGCACCGTGACGGGCTCGGGCTCGCCCGGCGCGGAACGCGCCACGAGGAAGCCCTGGAGCAGCAGCCCCGTGAGCACGAGCAGCACGCCGACGATCGAGACGGGAGCCAGCGTCTCGCCCAGGACGACGACGCCGAGGATCGTCGCGACGACCGGGTCCGCGAGCATCAGCGTGGTCACGGGACCCGGGGTCAGGCCACGGATGCCCCGGGCGTGGAGGACGTTCGCGATCGCCATCGTCGCGACCCCGAGATACAGGGCCAGCGCGACGCCGCCCGAATCCGCGAGCCAGCCCGGCGGCTGGGTCAGCAGGATCGGCAGCAACAGCACGCCGCCGAGCGCGAAGCTCCCGGCCGGGACCTCGAGCGCGGTCGCGCCACGGTCGAGCTGGATCTTGGCGGCGACGTTGTACCCGGCGCTGCAGAGCCCGGCGCCCAGGGCGAGGAGCAGGCCCGCCGCGCTCCCGACGGCGAGGTCCGGCGCGGCCAGGAGCGCGAGCCCGGCGACGCAGGCCGCGGTGGCGACCAGCCAGCCGCGCGTCGGCCGGTGGCCGAGGAAGACCCAGCCGAGGAGTCCCGCAAAGACCGGGCCGCTCCCGACGGCGACGAGCGTCCCGAGTGCCACGCCTGCGAGGCTCACACCCGCGAAGAAGCAGAGCTGGTAGGTCGCGGCCGTCATGGCGGTCACGAGCATCGCCCGTGTCCGCAGCATCGGGAGCAGCCGCCGGGGCGAGCTCCCGAGCAGGGGCATCGCGAGGAGCAGCGCCACCGCCCCGACCTCCATCCGCAGGATGCCGACACCCATCGGCGAGGCCCCGTCGGGACCGAGCGCCTGGGCCGTGCCCGCCGTCCCGAACAGCACGCCGGCGCCGAGGATGAACAGGACGGAAGAGCGGGCGGCAGGCATGGCCCTGAGGCTACCGGGGGCGCGATGCCCCGCGCGGGACCGGCGTGCGACGCCCGGCCCGCGGCGGAACAATGGCGCAACCGGCTCGCGCCGCTCGTACGATGGCCGTATGACACCGCGCACCCGCACCGGGGGACAGCCGTGAACCAGCCCGAGACCACCACGCTCCGTGGCGAGGCGAGACCAGCGGACGGGGCGGCGGCCCCGGCGACCGTCGTCCTGGCGCCGGAGGGCTTCAGCATCGTGATCGCCGGCGCACCGCCGGTCGCCGCCGGGTATCGCGACGCGACCGCCGTGACGGTCGACGCGGGGTCGGTGCGCGTCCGCCTGGGGACGGGCCCGGGCGCCGAGACGTGGCTGCTGGAGCGATTCGGGACCCAGACCGGGGCACTCGCCCGCGGGCTGCGCGAGGGCCGCCTGCGGCAGCGGCTTACCGACGGGCTCGTGGAGCTGGATGCGACGGCCGAGATCGACCTCGTGGAGTACGAGGCGCCGGGTGAGGTCGGCGTCGGACAGCTCGTGTACCACGATCGGGGGGTCGTGCTGGCGCCCGTGGACGAGCGGCACCCCTGGAAGCGCATCCGCCGGGCCGACATCGGCGCGGTCACCTCCGAGGCGGCCGTGGGCGGGCTCCGGGTCGAGAGCGCCGGCCGCTCGCTGCCTGGCGGTCCCGGCGGGGGCGCAGCGCTCCGGCTGGTGCGCACGGGCGCGATCGCGACGAGGCATGCCCAGCGCTGGTCCGCGCTGCGCGACGGGGCGGCGTCCGACGCCGCGGCGATCGTGGCCGGGTTGATCCCCGAGGCCTCCTACGGTGCCCGGGCGACGGCGTCGGCCTGCCTGCTGGACGGGCGACCCGCCTCGGCGGCGATGCTCGGCGAGGCGTGGGAGCCGCTCGAGCGAGCGGTGCTCGGCGTGCCGCCGTTCGACGAGTCGTACCGGATCCTGCGCGATGCGGGCGGCGGCGAGGCCGCTCCCCGGTGGCTCGCGGCGGCACCCGAGCGGCCCGGCGCGCCCGAGACGCCGAAGCTGTGGTTCCTCGTGGGGCTGCCCGGGAACCTCGTGGCGATGGAGCTGGTCAGCGAAGGGGCTCATGCCACGTACCTGTTCCGGGTCGTGCCGCGCGCGACGTTCACCGGGACGCTGCCGCCGGGCGCGCTCGAGGCCGCCGTCGCGGACGTGTCCGAGGCGCTGATCGACGCGCGGTTCCTGCGCGAGCCGATCGCACTGCCCGCCACTCGCCTCGCCGAGGCGGAGGCGCTGCGCTACCGCCTCGCCCTCGCGGCGCTGCCGAGCCTGGCGGCCGTCCGGGCACGGTTCGTGGCGCGCCTTGTCCACCGCGACACCGATAGCTGGACCGGCGCGCTCCGAGACGCCATCGCCTGGCACGGCGTCGCCCGCGATGACGCCGCCGAGTGGCCGGGCCGGACCGCGCAGGAGAGCCAGATCGACCAGGCCGCGGGCCTGGGCTGAGGAGCGACCTCGATGCCGACCTACAAGCACCCGTGCCCGCACTGCGGGGCGTTCATCAACCGCGACGTTGTGGCGTGCCCCTCGTGCGGGACCCGCGACCCATTCGCGCCGGGCCGCTGCCCGTCATGCAGGGCGACGATCGAGGACGCCTCGTGGGTCGCGTGTCCCCAGTGCGGCCAGCCGGTGGGCGCCGCCGCGGTCGCCGCCGCCAATGCCGCGGCGCAGGCCCAGGCCCAGGCGGGTGCCCAGCGGTCCGCACCGGTTCCCGGACTCGCGGCCGCGTGGGATCCCGCACCGACGTCCGCGCGGGCGGCTCCGGCTCCGGATCCTGCGCCCGTGTCGCACGGGCCCGGGGCGATCCCGGGTTGGGGCCAGGCCGTGTCTGCACCCGCGCCGGCACTCCCCGTGGCGCCTGCACCGCCCGCTCCCCCGCCGGTGACGGCACCCGCGCCATCGGCGGGCGGCGCGGCGTGCTCGGCCTGCGGGAGCGTGCTCGCCCAGGGCGCGCGGTTCTGCCGCGACTGCGGGACGGCGGTCTCCTAGCGGGTCAGGCTGACCTGGTCCCGCAGTTGCCACAGAACCGGGCGCCCACCGGCAGATCGGCGCCGCACTGCGGGCACGTGTCCTGGCCGGTCGGCGTCCCGCAGTTGGAGCAGAACTTCTCGGAGCCCACGGGCTTGCCGCAGCTCGCGCAGACCGTGCTGCGCGCCGCGGTGTCACCGGAGAAGACCGTCTCCTGCTGCATCGCGGTCCGCATCTGCTGGATCTCGACGTTGGCCCGCTCGGCCTCCAACTCGGCCGCGAGCTTCGGCGCGCAGGACACGCACAGGCCACGGGCCTCGTTCCAGCACGTCTCGTCGACCCAGTTGTTGCACCGGGGACACCGCGTGAACAGCGGCATGATCTCGTTCGCGGCCTTCTCGAGCGCCTCGTCGCGCGCTCCGCGGTCCGTGATGTCCTTCACCCGGTCCGCGGCGTTTGCGGCACTGTTGAAGAACCCACCCACGATGCTGCTCGCGCCCGACAGCAGGTTGCCTACGGTGCCGAGATTCGAGCGGATGAACTCGCTGCGATAGCCCGAGCCGCAGATGTCGCAGCGGAACTCGAACTGGTACCCGTTCTCGTCGGACAGGTCGGTGTAATTGTTCGTGAACGGGGTGAACCCGGCCATCAACCCTCTCCTCGGCGCGCGTGACGTGCGACGAGGATACGAAACCGCGCCTTGTCCGCGCGGGTCACGGCGCACGCAATCGGGGGCCGATCAGCCCGCGCGAATTGCCTCCAGCACGGGTGCGAATCTCGCCAGGGCCTGCCGAGTGAGCGCCGGGTAGCGGCTCGGGTCGTCGGGCGCACCGATGTAGAACGTCACGTGGCGCAGCCCCGCGTCCGCGAAGGAGCGTACCGTCGCCGCGATCTCATCGGGCGAACCCGCGAGACAGCCGCCACGGGCGAGTGCCAGGCCGTCATCGTCGATGACCACGCGGCCCCAGCCAGTGAGCGCCAGCGTGGCGGGGTCGCGTCCCTCCGCTTCGCAGGCCACGGCTGCAATCGAGGTGACCCGCGCCATGTCCTCGGTGCCGGTGAGCGGCAGGTTGACGTTGATCGCGTCAGCGAACCGTGCCGCGACCCGCGCCGTCCGCTCGCCGAGTGCCGCGACCCAGACGGGCGGCCCGCCCGCGCGCGGTCCCGCCGGGATCACCTGCGCGTCGACCGTCCGGAAGACCTCGCCCTCGAAGGTGAGCGATGGCTCCCGGAGCATCCGCGAGACCACCTCGACTGCCTCCGCGAAGCGGGCGACCGGCCGAGCCGTGTCGTACCCGAACGCGCGCCAGCTCGTGTCGCGCTGCGGGACCCCGCTGCCCAGCCCCAGGACCAGGCGCCCGGCGCTGACCTCGTCGAGCGTCGCGGCCATCCGCGCGAGGAGGGCCGGGTTGCGAAACCCAGTGCAGGCCACGTACGGCCCGATGCCGATCCGGGTCGTCGCCTCCGCCAGCGCCGTCACGATCGTCCAGCACTCCCAGAACCCGACCCGTTCCCCCGACGGCATATCTCGCTGGAGGTGGTCGGCGGCCCACAGCGTGTCGACGCCCATCGCCTCCGCCTCGAGCGCGAGCGAGCGCATCTCCGCCCAGGTGGCGTGCGAGCGGTCCGCGCGGGGCCAGGTGGGCAGGTTGAGGCCGATGGCGAGCGGCGTGGCTGGAGTGGTCATGGCGCCATGATGGCGCGTCAGCAGGCGTGGCGGGCGGCGTTGGCCAGGATCGCGTCGTGGAGGTACTGCGCGAGGCCCGGCGCGATCTTCTCGTAGGTCGCGGTGAACCGGGGGTCCGCGACGTACATCTCGGCGAGCCCGCAGTGCATCTCGTAGGAGCACGGGTAGAAGGCATCGTCGATCTGGCGGCGGTGTGCCTCGGCCCCGTCCATGGCGTCGACCGAGTCCGCCGGGAGGCCGGCGTGCATGGCATCGACGACCGCGCGTGTCGCGGCCTCGCCCTCGGCCTTGATCCGGACCCAGTCTTCCTTCGTGTAGCGCGCGGTGCGACGCGCGGACTCGCGGTAGGCGTCCGTGTCGCCCCAGTCCTCCTGGGCCTCGGCTGCGTGCTCGTCGGGGTCGAATGCGCCGAAGACCTCGAGGCGCTCCTCGGGGGTGAGTGGAATGTTCATCTGGCGAGCCTCCATGGCAAGGGCGACGGCATCGCACAGGCGCTTCAGCCGCTCGATGCGGGCCTTGAGCAGCGCATGCTGGCGGCGAAGGTGGAGGAGGGGGTCGGCGTCGGGATCCGCGAGCGCGTCCCGGACCTGGTCCAGGCCGAACTCGAGCTCCCGGTAGAACAGGATCCGTTGCAACCGCTCGATGTCGGCGTCCCCGTACCGGCGATACCTGGCCTCGGTGCGGCTCGACGGGCGCAGCAGCCCGATCTCGTCGTAGTGGTGCAGGGTCCTGACCGTGACGCCCGCCAGCCGGGCGACGGCGCCCACGGTCAGCGATCGCGGCTCGTCCATGGCGGCACCATAGACCCTGACGTTACGTAAGGGTCAAGCCACGTGGTGCCCAGGGTGCGTCGCGCCGGCGTCTCCGGATCAGGTCGGCGCGGCGAGGTCCCGGCGCGGGAAGCGCCACAGCCCGTAGACCGTCGCGACGACCGCGATCGCCGCCAGCACCAGC
>JANNHX010000434.1:0-4333 GCA_031404615.1 Chloroflexota bacterium | reverse complement strand
CGGGCTCCCGTCGGTCGCCCTGCTCACCTGGACCCGGCGCGCGACGGGCCGCTGAGGGTGAGCTCGGTCATCGGGATCGACATCGACGCCCCGCCCGACCTCGTCTACCGCGTCGCCCGCGACGTGACGCGCTGGGAGCGGCTGCTCCCCCACTACGCGAGGTCATCGGTGGTCCGCACCGACCGCGACGGCGTCCGCGTCTGTGACTTCATCGCGCGGCGTGCGTTCGTGCCCGTGCTGGGCCTCGGCATCCCGGTGACCTGGCGCAGCCGGACCTGGCACGACCTCGCGACCCGGCGCCTGTTCTTCACCCATGTCGCGGGCGCCACGAAGGGCATGGCGGTCGTCTGGACGATCGAACCCCGGGGCGACGGCACCCGCGTGGAGATCAGCCACGACTTCCGGCCGCGCGTGCCCGGCTTCGCCGCCTTCGTCGATGTCGTGTTCACCCGCCCGATCGCCGGGCGGACCCTCGCCACGTTCAAGGCCCTCGCGGAGAGCCTCGTCGCGTCCGAAACCCCGCCGTAGCCGAAGGACCTCCATGAGCCCTGCGTCCCAAACCCCCGGCTCCAGCCCTCGCCGCGCCGTCATCACCGGCATCGGCGTGCTCTCCGCGGCCGGCACCGGCCTGCCCGCCTTCCGCGCCGGCCTCCGTGCCGGGCGGTCCCCCACGAAGCGCATCGACCGCTTCGACGCGTCCGGGTTCCGCTCCCAGGTCGCCGCGCAGATCGACGACTTCGACCCTCTCGACCACATGGACGCCCGCGCCGCCCGCGCCCTCGACCGGTTCAGCCAGTTCGGGCTGGCGACCGGGCGCATGGCGATGGCCGACGCCGGCCTCGTGCCGGGTCAGGGGGGAGCGGCGGCCGGCGAGCGCATCGGGATCTTCCTCGGCTCGGCGCTGGGCGGCATCGCGTTCGCGGAGAGCCAGCACGAGCGGTACCTCGCCCGCGGGCTGCGCGGCGTCTCCCCCACCCTGGCGCTCGCCGTCTTCGGCGGGGCGGCGCCGGCGAACATCGGCATCGCGCTCGACGTGCGCGGACCCATCCTCTCGACCGCGAACTCGTGCGCTTCGGGCGCCGTGGCAATCGGCGAGGCGGTCAAGGCGATCCGCTCGGGCGAGATCGATGGCGCCGTGGCGGGCGGGGTCGAGTGTCCCCTGTCGCCGCTCGCGTTTGGGGCGTTCGACCTGATCCGGGCCCTGAGCCACGGCTACAACGACGACCCGTTGCACGCCGCCCGCCCGATGGACGCGGGACGCGACGGCTTCGTCATGGGCGAGGGTGCCGCGCTGCTGGTCATCGAGGCCGAGGAGGTCGCCCTGGCCCGCGGCGCGACCCCGTACGCCGAGGTCATGGGCTATGCCGCGACCTCGGACGCGTACCACATGGTCCAGCCGCGCCCCGACGGCGCCGAGGCGGGCCGCGCGGTCACACTCGCGCTCGCAGGCGCGGGCATTGCGGCCTGCGAAATCGACTGGGTCAGCGCGCATGCCTCAGCGACCCCGATCGGCGACATCGCGGAGGCCAGGGCGCTCGCCCTCGGGTTGGGGCACCGCTCGGCGACGGTCCCGGTCTCGGCCACGAAGGCGCTGACCGGGCACCCGCTCGGCGCGACCGGCGCCATCGAGGCCGCCATGGCCGCCCTCGCGATCCGCGACGGCTATGTGCCGGGGTCGGCGAACCTCGTCGATCCCGAGCCCGAGCTCGCGGCGCTGCTGCCGGGCCTCCTCCGCACCGGGATGCAGGGCCGCTTCGAGCGCGTGCTCTCGACCTCGTTCGGGTTCGGCGGGCTCAACGCGGCGCTCGTCTTCGGCGCTCCGGGAGCATGACGCCGGACGGGCCGGACCTGCCTCGGATCGGCGCGCCCGCAAGCCGGGCGCTCGCGACGGTCGGCGTGACGCGTCTCGAGCACGTCGCCGCGATGCGCGAGGCCGAGGTGATGGCGCTCCACGGCGTAGGCCTCAAGGCGATCCGGCTGCTGCGCACTGCGATGGCGGAGCGCGGCCTCGCCTTCCGCCCGGACGGCGCCACCGACGATCGCGCCGGCGCAACGCCCGGGTGAGCCGAGTTCGCTACGCTCCGCACATGGCTGACCATCCCGCATGGGAGCGCCGCTTCCGCGCTCCGACCCTGTCCTTCCCCGCCTGGGCCGACCAGGACCCGGACCGCCTCGTCATCGCCTCCACGGAGAGCGGCTCGTACCAGCTCCACGCGTGGGACCGGCGCACGGGCCGCCGGCGGCAGGTGACGTCCGACGCCGTGGGCGTGCTCGAGGGCCGCCCGACGCGCGACGGCAGTGGCGTCATCTGGTTCCGCGACGAGACCGGCGACGAGACGGGCACGTTCGTGATCGCCCCGTTCGATGAGGCCGTGACCCCCGAGCCGCTCCTCAGCGGGCTGCCGAAGGGTTGGCACAACGGCCTCGCGATCGGGCGGCGGCGGACCGTGGCGGCGATCGCGACGGAAGACGCGTTCTCCGTGTGGGTCTCGGACGACGGCGCGGCCGTGCGGCTCCTGCACGCGCACGCGGAGCCGGTCCGCCTTGCGGCAGGCTCGGGCATGTCGGGCGCGGTGGACCGCGCGGCGCTGGCGGCGGACGATTCGGTCGTGGTGCTCGAGCTCATGGAGGACGGCGACGTCCTGCACCCGACCCTGCGCTCGGTGGATGTCGTGACCGGCGAGGTGCTGGCGGACCTCCGGGACGCCGGCCTCGAGCTCGCGGCGTTCGGGTTCTCGCCGGTGCCCGGCGACCTGCGCATGGCGATCACCCGCGAAGGCACCGGCGACCGCCGGCCGTGGCTATGGCACGCCCGCACCGGCGAAGTCACGGACCTGCCGATGGGTCTCGAGGGCGACGTGGAGCCCGTGGACTGGTGGCCGGATGGCTCCGCGCTGCTGCTCCAGGTCCTCGAGGCCGGTCGCCACGCGCTCTACCGCTACGACCTCACCTCGCTGACGGCGGCGCGTCTCGAGACCGAGCCCGGCTCCATCACCGCGGCCGGCGTCAGGCCCGACGGATCCGTCTGGTACCGCGGCCACAACGGCGAGCACCCCGCCCGGCTGCTCGCGGTGGGCTCCACGGTCCCGCTGCTCGAGCCAGGCGGCCCCGGCGCCCCCGCCGGCTACGCGTTCGAGCCGTGGTGGTTCGAGAACCCGCATGGCCAGCGCGTCCACGGATTCTTGGTCCGCCCCACGGGCGACGGCCCGTACCCTGTGATCATGCGGGTCCACGGCGGGCCACACTCCACGGACATGGACCGCTGGGTGCCGGACATTGCCGCCCACGTCGACGCCGGGTTCCTCGTCGCGATGGTCAACTACCGCGGCTCGGAGGGCTTCGGCCAGGCGTGGCGCGACGCGCTCACCGGCAACATCGGCTTCCTCGAGCTGGAGGACGTCATCGCGGGCCTCGATGACCTCGTCGCTCGCGGCGTCGCGGACCCGGCGCGCGTCGTGCTCGCGGGCTGGTCGTGGGGCGGGTACGTCACGCTCCTCGGCGCCGGGCGCCACCCGGACCGCTGGGTGTCCCTCATCGCGGGCGTCCCGGTCGCGGACTACGAGGCGGCCTACGAGGACGAGGCGCCGATGCTCCAGGCGCTGGACCGCGCCCTCTTCGGCGGGTCCCCGACGGACGTCCCGGAGCTGTACCGGGAGCGCAACCCGATCACCTACGTGGACGCGGTCACGGCCCCGCTGCTGATCCTCGCGGGCGAGAACGACTCACGCTGCCCCATCCGCCAGGTGTGGAACTACGTCGGCCGGCTCCGAGAGCGGGGCGTCGAGCCGACCGTGTACACGTACGCGACGGGCCACGCCTCGTTCGCCATCGAGGAGCGGGTGCGCCAGACGGCGATCGTGCTGGACCACCTCGCGGCCACGGTGCCGGGGGCGATCCGGCTCGAGAACCTGGATGGGCACCTCGCCGCCGCGGGCGTCCCGGCAAGGGCCTGACCCGGCGGACCCCCCATTTTCGTAAGCCCAAGCCCCGTCTCCGGGGGATTGCAAACCGCCGTGCAGGCCGTACCGTTTTGCTCGTCGCGGACCCGGGCGCGCGCCCCCTGCTCGCCCGCCGGCGCTCCGCGCGAGGAGGACCGCATGCCCTCGCGACCCATCCGCCTCATCGTCGACGCTGGGGCGCTCGCCGCGGCGCTCTCACTCCCCGGAACCGCGACGGCCGCCAGCCCGGATGTGACCATCGCCGACCTGACGTTCTCCCCCGCGACCGTGACGGTGACGGCCGGCGACACCGTGACCTGGACGAGAACGACGTTATCATCTACACCGGCCACTCCTGGGCCGAGTCGTGGGTGAAGGAACAGGGTCGCTGGGCC
>JANNHX010000433.1:0-3935 GCA_031404615.1 Chloroflexota bacterium | reverse complement strand
GGTCTCGGCGATGACGGAGAGGTCGTGCGTGATCAGCATCAGCGACAGGCCGAGGTCCCGCCGCAGCTGCTCGAGCAGCTGGAGGATCTGCGCCTGGACCATGACGTCGAGGGCCGTCGTGGGCTCATCGCCGATGACGATCGCGGGGTCGCAGGCGAGCGCCATCGCGATCATCGCCCGCTGGCGCATGCCGCCGGACAGCTCGTGGGGGTACGCCGCCGCCCGCTGCCTGGGGATGCCGACGAGGTCGAGCAGGTCCCCTGCCCGCTTGCGCGACGCGTCCCGCGGCTGCCCGAGGCGCACCTCGATGGGCTCCGCGATCTGGTCGCCGATCCGCTGCACAGGGTTGAGCGCGTTCATGGCGCCCTGGAACACGATCGAGATCTCGCGCCAGCGGTAGCGGGCCAGCTGCTTCTCGGTCTTGGGGACGAGGTCGATGCCGAACAGCTTGACCGACCCGCTCCGGATCCGACCGTTGGCCGGCAACAGCCGGACCAGCGACAGTGCCGTCGTGGTCTTGCCGCAGCCGGACTCGCCGGCGATGCCCAGCGCCTCGCCGTCATCGAGGCGGAACGAGACGCCGTCCACGGCCTTGACGGAGCCCTGGCGCATCTTGAAACGGACCTGCAGGTCCTCCACTTCGAGGAGCGGCGCGGCGGGGTCCGCAAGCTTGGGCAACGGCCACTGGCGGCGGCCGCGGATCTCGCGGCTCACCGGCGGCCCCCGGACTTGGGGTTGAGGGTGTCGTCGAGGGCGTTGCCGACGAGCGTGAAGGCGAGGACGACGAGCACGACGCAGGCCGCCGGCGGGACGATGTACCACCACGCGCCGAGGCCCGGCGCACCCGCGCCCTCCGCCGCATTGAGGACCTGGCCCCACGAGGGCGCCGACGGGTCGCCGAGGCCGATGAACGACAGCGTGGTCTCGGTGAAGATCGCGGTCGCGAAGGTCAGCACCGCCTGCGCGACGATCAGGTTCACGACGTTGGGCAGGATGTGGCGCCGCATGATCCAGCCGGAGCCCGACCCGACGACGCGGGCCCGGTC
This sequence comes from Chloroflexota bacterium, assembly GCA_031404615.1. Classification (GTDB taxonomy): domain Bacteria; phylum Chloroflexota; class Limnocylindria; order Limnocylindrales; family CSP1-4; genus CAIXZV01. Next base: position 2,889 of record JANNHX010000433.1, on the reverse strand, counting down.
CACGAACATGCGCTCCTTGATGGAGAGCACCTGCGACCGGATGATCCGGGCGGTCGCCGCCCAGCTGGTGAGGCCGATGACCACCACGATGACCATCAGCGTCGCCCGGATGCCGAACAGCTCCGCGTCCGTGCCGATCACGTCCAGCAGGACCGGGGCCAGGATCAGCGCCAGGACGACCGTCGGCAGCACCAGGAAGAAGTCGCAGACGCGCATCAGGGCCGTGTCCGTGAGGCCGCCCACGAACCCGGCGACGATGCCCACCAGCGCGCCCAGGAAGATCGTGATGAGCGTCGCCATGAGACCGATCGTCATCGAGATCCGCGCGCCGTGGACGGTCAGGTTCATGAGGTCCCGGCCGAGCTCGTCGGTGCCGAACGGGAACGCGAGGCTGGGCGGCTGCAGGGGCATCCCGGTCGCGGTCGTCACGTTCTGGAGCGGTCCGACGAGGAGCGTCGGGATCAACGCCAGGATGCCGAAGACCACGAGGATCGCCAGGCCGACGATGCCGTCCGAGCGCGACAGGAACTGGCCGAGCGCGTCCCGGGTTCCGCGCGCCGGCGCGACCGGACGCTCGTGGCCCGTGCCGGTTCCGGCGAGGGTCATGCGCGAACCCGCGGGTCGAGCAGGCCGTACACGATGTCCGCGACGAAGTTCGCCAGGACGACCGAGACCGAGACCAGCAGGAAGATGCCCTGCAGCAGCGGGTAGTCGCGCGCGTCCAGCGCCGCGACCGTGAGCGTGCCGATGCCCGGCCAGTTGAACACGACCTCTGCCGTCAGGGCGCCGGCGATGACGTAGCCGAGGCTGATGGCGATATAGGTCACCATCGGCAGCATCGCGTTCGGGAAGGCGTGGTGGCGGAGGATCCGGCCGTCCGCCAGCCCCTTCGCCCGGGCGGTGGTCACGTAGTCCTCGGTCCGGGTGTCGATGATCGCCGAGCGCATGAGGATCGAGTAGCCGCCGAGCAGGCCGAGCGAGATGGCGGTGACCGGCAGGACCAGGTGGGAGAGCAGGTCGAGGAACGCGGGGATCGGCTCGGTGGGGCCGCCCGGCGTCGTCATCCCCGAGGTGGGGAACCAGCCCAGCCCGGCCGCGAAGATGATGATCAGCGGCATGCCGATGACGAAGTAGGGCATCGAGTACAGGACCAGCGCGATGCCTCCACCCACCCGGTCGAGCGCACCCCCGCGGCGCCAGCCCTGGTAGGCGCCCAGCAGCAGCCCCGTGGTGATCGCGATCACCTCGCAGATACCGAGGAGCAGGATCGTCGGCCCGGTGGCGTCCGCGATCACCTCGCCGACCGGCTGGCCTCGGTACTTGATCGAGTAGCCGAGGTCGCCGGACATCGTCGACTGGATGTAGGCAACCAGCTGGTCCGGCAGGAGCGGCTTGTCCAGGCCCCAGCGCGCCCGGGCGGCCTGCACCTGCTCCTCGGTGAGGTTGGGGTTCTTGATCGCACGGTCCGGGGAGCCCGGCATCATCCGGAACAGCACGAACAGGAGCAGCACGATCGCGACGATCGTGAAGATCGCCTGGGCGAGCCTGCGGAGGATGTAGCGAGCGCTCATCGCGCCTCACCCGACACGGGGAGCGGGGCGGGGCGGCACGAGCCGACCCACCCCGGTGTCCGCATCACGACGGGTGGCTGGCCGCTACTCGTCGTCGTCCGCGCCGCCGCTCCTGCGGCGAGCGAGGATGAGCCCCACGACCACCACCGCGACCACGGCCACGACGACGACCACCAGGAGCAGGGTGCTCGAGCCTTCGCCCGAGGCCGGGGTGCCGTCCGCGCTGGGCGCGGGCGTCGCCGGGGCCGCGCTGGCCGGGGCGCTCGACGAGGACGGGGCCTCCGCCGACGGCGCGACGGTGGGGCTCGGCTGGGCCGTGGCGTCCGTCAGGAGCGTGTAGCCCTGGATCCCGTACGTGAACAGCGGCGTCCCGTCGGCCGGCTGATTCTGCCAGCCTGCGAAGCGGTCCGTCCGGTACACGTCCAGGTTGGCGTCGTAGTACAGGACGTCGTACGGCGCCTCGTTGTAGATCAGGTTCTGCATCTGGGTGAGGGTCGCCTTGCGCTCCTCACCGGACTGCGCGAGCTGCAGGTCGTTGAGCCTGTCGTACTCCGGGTTGCAGTACTGGCTGTCCGACGTGCTGTCGATGGCGTCGCAGCGGAAGATCTGCAGCAGCGCGTTCGGGTCCGGGTTGCCGGCCCAGCCCCACAGCTCGATGTCGTACTTGGCCTTGCCGTCGCTCGGCAGGACGATGCTGCCGAGGGTGGCGGAGTCGTAGCCCGCGGTGGTGACCGAGACTCCGAGCTGCTCATACCAGACCTTCACGAAGTCGGCCGACTTCGCATAGTTGTCGTCCGTGGTCGGGTAGTACAGCCGCAGGCTGATCGGCTTGCCTTCCTTGTCCAGGCGCTTGTTGTCCGCGTTGAGCGTGTAACCGGCCGCGTCGAGCTTCTGCTTCGCGAGCTCGATATCGAAGGTGCGCACCGTGTCGGGCGTCACGTGCCACTCCGAGAGGACCGGCGGGACGATCGTGTCGCCGGGGTCACCGAACCCGCCGAGGACCTTGGCCACCAGCTGGTCCTTGTCCACCGCATAACCCAAGGCGTCGCGGAATGCCGGGTCGAGGAGCGCCTTGGTGGACGGGCCCCCGCCCTCGATGGTCTTGCCGGTGCCCGTGCCGTACGTGTTGAACGCGAGCTGCGTCCAGCCGTTGGCCTTGCCCGCGACCGCGACGTAGGCCGGGTCCGCGGCGAGCTGCTTGAACTGCTCCGGGTTCAGGTTGTGCGCGTAGTCGATCTCGCCCTTCTTGAGGGCCTGGAGCATCGTGTCCGCGTTCTTGAAGAACTGGAGGACGACCTGGTCCGCGAGGCCCTGGCTG
>JANNHX010000432.1:0-2390 GCA_031404615.1 Chloroflexota bacterium | reverse complement strand
AAGTTCCTCCCGCCCCATGCCGGCCACGCGTACCTGGCCGAGCGGGCGCGCGCCGCGGCCGACGAGGTGGTCGTGCTCCTCCTCGCCCACCCGGCCGACCCGATCCCGGTGGACACCCGCCACCGCTGGCTCGAGGAGATGCTCCCCTGGGCAACGGTGCGCTCTGGGGTCGCGGACCACCCGATCGATTACCAGGACCCCGCCGTCTACGACCTCTGGGCGGCGACGATCCGGGAGGTCACAGGGCGGCCGTCGTTCGACCTGCTGGTGACGTCGGAGCCCGCCTACGGCGACATGACGGCGGCGCGCATCGGGGCACGGCACGTGCTCGTGGACCCCGGCCGGCTCGCCGTCCCGATCTCCGCCTCGGCCGTGCGGGCCGACCCGTACGCCTGCTGGGAGTACCTCTCCCCCGGCGTCCGCGCCTGGTACGTGAAACGGGTCTGCCTCACCGGCGCCGAGTCCACAGGCACGACGACCACGACCGCCTGCCTCGCCGCCCTCTACGAGACGGCCTGGGTGGCCGAGTACGGCCGCGAGTACAGCGTGCCCAAGGATGCCCGCGGCGAGACGTGGACAACCGACGAGTTCGTCCACATCGCGCGCCGTCAGCAGGCGCTCGAGGACGAGGCCGCCCGCGCGGCGAACCGGATCCTGTTCTGCGACACGGACGCGCTCGCGACGGCGATCTGGCACGAGCAGTACATGGGGTCGCGCGCCCCGGAGGTCGAGGCCATCGCCCGCGCGCGCAGGTGCGACCTGACATTCCTCACGGCTGCCGACATCCCCTGGGTGCAGGACGGCGACCGCAACTCGGACGAGGTGCGTCAGCGCATGCAGCGGCGGTTCGAGGAGGAGCTGAGGGACCGGCCCGAACCGGTGATCGAGCTCCGCGGATCGCTCGAGCTCCGCCTCGCCACGGCCATCGACGCCATCGATCGACACCTCGGGCTGCGTCCCCCCGAGCCGGCAACGAACCAGCATGAAGGGGGACAGCCATGACGCCGAACCACACCAACGGGACCATCGCCCTCGCTTCGCGTCTCGCGGGCGCCGTCTGGGGCCACCTCGTGGGCGACGCCGTCGGCGTGCCGTACGAGTTCGGGCCGGCCAGGCCCGCCGACTCGGTCGCCTTCGGGGCGACGGGGACGCACGGCCAGCCGCCCGGCACCTGGAGCGACGACGGCGCCCTGATGCTTGCGCTGCTCGATTCGCTCACGGTTGGTGCCGTTGCCCGGCAGGAGCCCTTCGACCCCGAGGACCAGGGCCGGCGTGCCCTCGCGTGGTACCGCACCGGCGCCTACGCCCCGGGTGGCAAGGTATTCGACATCGGCAACGCGACCTACGAGGCGCTCGCCAGGATCGGCAGCGGGACGGCGGCCGTGGGCGCGGGGCCGACCGGCGATCACGCATGCGGCAACGGGTCGCTGATGCGGATCCTGCCGCTGGCGCTCGTCGGGCGCGACTGGTCGCCGGCGTTGCTCATCGCGCGGGCACACCTCGCCTCACGCGTGACGCATGGTCATCCGCGGTGCCAGGTCGCCTGTGCCGTGTACTGCGTCGCGGTCGCGGGGCTGCTCACCGGCATGGCGCCGGCCGGCGCCCTGGCGTGGGCCTTCGCCGAGAACGAGCGCCTGTATCACGAGGAGCGCGACCGCGGTGACGAGGCGCACCTCGCGGCGCTCGAGGAGCTCCGGGCATGGACCGCCCGTGGCGGGAGCGGCTACGTCGTCGATGCCTTCTGGTCGGCTTGGGACGCGTTCGCCGGCGCGGCCGACTACGCCGACGCGATCCGGCGCGCCGTCGCGTACGGCGCCGACACCGACACGACGGCGGCCATCGCCGGCGGGCTCGCGGGCGCCTACTGGGGCTGGGAGGCGATCCCGCTCGAGTGGCGCCGCGGGATGCGCGGCCGCGAGATCGCGACGCCGCTGGTCGACGGGCTGGTCGCAACGATCGCGAGCCCGAAGCGCGTCGGAACTTCGACGGCGAGCCCGCTCCGGGTCGACGAGCTCGATCTGCGCGGGACGCCGCTCGATGGCAGTGGCCGCGTCGGCATCACATTCCTGCCCGGCAAGAAGTGCGACGGCTTCACGGGCCCGCACTGGCGGGACCTCGATCTCGACCTGGCACGACTGCGCGAGCTCGGGGTCGATGCGCTCTTCCTGCTTGTCGAGGACTCGGAGCTCGACGACTGCCTGGTCCCGGAGCTGCCTGCCGTCATGGCGGCGGACGGCCCGGAGCTCATCCGCTTCCCGATTCGGGATCCGCGGACGCCGACGGACCGCGCCGCCTACAGGGCAGCCGTCGTGGACCTGTTCAATCGAGTTCGTCGGGGCCAGGTCATCGCAATCGCGTGCCGCGGCGGCATCGATCGTTCCGGCATGACG
>JANNHX010000431.1:0-7572 GCA_031404615.1 Chloroflexota bacterium | reverse complement strand
CGTTCAGCTCCAGCTGCTCGAGGGTCCGCGCGCCCGGGATCGCGATCGTGTTCGGGTGCGAGATCACCCACGCGAGCGAGACCTGCGCCGGCGTCGCGCCGTGCGCCATCGCGATCTGCGTGAGCACCGCCCGCAGCGGCTCGAACCCGGCCTTGCGGTTTGCCATCATCGCCTGCGGCCGGCCCATCCCCACCCCGCTCATGTCCGTCCGGCCGGCCAGCAACCCCTGGAGCAGCGGCGAGTACGCCACGACCGCGCGCCCCGACGACGCCGCGTACGGCACCAGGTCCGTGGCCGGTCCGGGGCTCGCGAGGCTGAACTGCACCTGGTTCGCGACGACCGGGGCGCGCAGCGCCGTCTCCGCCTCGCGCCACTGGTCCAGCGAGAAGTTCGACACCGCCGCGTGCCGCACGGTTCCGTCCTCGACGAGCGGGCGCACCGCCTGCATCACGCGCTTCGCGGATACGAACGGGTTCTTCCAATGGACGTACAGCATGTCGAGGGGAGCGCCGCCCAGCCGCCGCCGCGACCCCGCGACCTGCCACGCGACGATCAGCTCCGCGGGGGCGATCGGCGTGAACTTGGTGGCGACCGTGAGCGTGGCCCGCACCTCCGGGGAGAGCCGGGCCAGCGTCGCGCCGATGATCCGCTCGGAACGCCCGGGCCCGTACGCCTCGGCGGTGTCGATCATCGTGATCCCGAGGTCGATGGCCTTCGTGATCAGCTCCGGCGCGACCATCGTCGCGTACTGCTCGCCGTACCCCCACTCCCGCGTCCCGAACTGCCAGGTGCCCAGCCCGATGCGGGAGAGCCGCATCCCCTCGATCTCGATGTAGCGCATGGCCCGAGTCTACGTTCGATCGGCCGGGCGCCCCTGTGACAGGCTGCTGTCACAACCCGGTGCGAGGATGGCGCCATGAACTGGCCATTCCGGCGGCGCGAGACCCCATCCTCGGCCCGCCTCCCCCATGCCTATCCGATAGCGCTGGATGCCGATGTCGATGCCGCGGCCGATGTCGACGACCCCGGTGCCATCGCCACCCTGACCGCGTTCGCCTGCTCGACGTGCGGCCGCACGGACCTCCCGGAGGCCGGGGACTGGAACCCGCCCGTCTGCGCGGAGTGCGACGCGGCCATCAACTTCGACGCGCTGGCCGAGGAGATGGACGACCGAGTGGACGATTGACTCATCATGATGAGTCATCTAGCCATCTCCCATGACTAAGCGCCTGCAGGTCCTCCTGCCCGACACCAAGCTGCGCGACATCCAGCGGCTCGCTCGCAGCCGGCGGATGACCACCGCCGAGTGGGTGCGCCAGGCCCTCCGCGTGGAACGCGAGCAGGAGGCCGGCACAACCGCGGCAGACAAGCTCGCTGCAGTCCGCCGGGCAAGCGCCCATGCCTTCCCGACGGCGGGCATCGACCCGATGCTGGACGAGATCGAGCGAGGCTACACGGGCCCGGACGCGTGACCGTCTTTGTCGACTCCAACATCCCGATGTACCTGGTCAGCGCTGACCACCTCAACAAGGCGGCCGTCCGGTCTGCCCTGGAGCTCGCGATCGCCGCGGGCGAGTCGCTCGTGACCGATGCCGAGGTGCTCCACGAGATCCTCCACCGGTACGTCGCGATCAACCGCCGTGACGCCATCGATCCCGCGATGGACGCGCTTCTGGCGGTCGTGGACGAGGTCTACCCCTCGATGCGGAGGCGGTCCTCGCCGCACGCCCGCTGCTGCAACGGGTGGACGGTCTCTCGGCGTGTGACGCCGTGCACCTCGCGGTGATGCGCCGCCATGGGGTCGACGACATCCTCACCTTCGACACCGGGTTCGATGCCATCACGGGGATCCGCCGCCGGCCCCGTTGAGCCCTACGACGTCGGGTTGAGGATGAACAGGCGCACGCGACGGGGTACCGGCCGCCGGCGTATGCGACCGCGACCGAGGCCGGCGAGGAACGCGACGACCAGCAGCACCCAACTCAGGACGCTCACCGCGGCGAAGGCGTAGCCGTACCCTCCCTCGGGGGACCACAGCGTCAAGACGGGCCCGAGCAGGCGGATGACGAACATCCCGGACGCGGCGAGCGCCCCCAGGCCCCAGGCGGCGCGCGGCCGCACCTGCGCCACGAACCCGGCGATGAGGCGCGCGGCCACCATCAGCCAGATCGCGTTGTCCACGAGGTCAAGCGCGAGGCCCACCAGGCTCATCCACATCACGATGCTGCCGACGTCGATCGTCGCGCCCGGCTCGAGATACCCGAGATACGGCACATACGTGGCGAGCACCGCAAGCGTGCCGACCGTCACGAGCACCACGATCAGGCGGCGACGCAGCCGCCCGCCGCCATCGGCGAGGCCGTCGGAGAGCGACCAGGCGCCGGCCATCCCCACGATCGAGATCGCGAGCCCCACCAGCCAGATCGCGACGCCGAACGGCGTGTCGTAGCCCAAGGGGTCGTCGGTGAGGAGGTCGTTGGCCGCCTGGAAGTCGAACCACCAGCCCTGGACGAGTCGCAGGCCGGCGCGGAGCAGCGGCTCCAGGGCGATCAGCACGGTGCCCCGCAGGAGCCACGGCGTCACCCGCCGGGCGCCGGGCACGCCCCACTCGAGGGCCGCGGGCAGCGCCACGACGGCCGCGTTCCGCACCGACGAGACCACGAGGCCGAAGACGTTGCTCAGATCCCACGTGCGCGGATCGCCCATGTCGGCGAGCGGCCGCAGCCCGAAGACCAGGAACCCGAACGCCGCGACCAAGGAGGCGTAGCCCACCCACGTGAGGGAGTCGAAGCTGCCGCCGGGCCCCCGGGGCGCCTCAGGGGCGCGCCGCGGCGCCGGACGCCGGTGAACGATCGTGGCCAAGCCCCAGTCCCCTCCTTCAGACCCGCCGCGCGAGGGCGACGCCGAAGCGAGTGTAAGCCGCGACCGGTCAGGCGTCGGGCTGCTCCGTACCCTCGCGGAGACGGTCCATGAACCTAGGTTCGGCCGACGATGGGGTCAACGGGGAGGGCCCGCTACTCCCCGCGCGGCGTCGCGACGGCCAGCGCGAACGGCAGCACGGGCCCCGCCCCGGCATCCCGCAGCAGGGCGGCGGCAACGGTCAGCGTCCAGCGCGAGTCCACGAGGTCGTCCACGAGCAGGACCGGCCCGTGCCGGACGCCCTCGGACACGACGCCCAGCTTCGCGCGGGCGTTGGCCGCCTGGGTCGCGCTGTTCGCCTGGGCCGCCTGGGGCGGACCACCCGCGGAGGTCACGCACGGGATGAACGGCAGCGCCAGCGCCGAGGCCAGCCGCTGCGCGAACGCCTCGACGGAGCCCGGGCGGGTCATGGACGGAACGCAGGTCACCCACTCCGGCATCGGCGTCGGGCGCCACCGGCCGCGGATGACCTCCATCGCGGCACCGGCGAGGTGGTCCGCGTAGCGCAGATCCGGCCCGGGTCCCGCCGCGATGACGCTCAGGACATCACGCCCCCAGCCGGGGTCACCCAGGATGCACAGCGCCCGGCCGATCTCCGCGGGCTTGGCGATCCGCGCGCCCTCCGGCCACTGGCGACGGGGATCGATCGCCCGGACATCGCGCCGCAGGTACGCGACGGCCTCCTGGACCAGCGCGGGCGAGACGGTCCGCGGCCAGCGCCGGCCCCCGTCGTTCGCGCAGTGCCCGCAGTCGGCGGCGGACGGGTCGTTGAGTAGCCGCCCCAGGAACGCCATCCGGCAGCCGTCGGTCTCCATGTAGGCCTGCATCGCCGCGAGCTCGCGCCGCCGCGCCTCGAGCACGCCCGCGACCCACGCCTCGTCCTGCTCCCACGCCATGCCGGTCCGCACGAAGCGCCCGCGGTCACGCGCGACCGCGCCATCGACCTCGAGCAGCTTGAGCGCCTTCTCAATCTGGCCGTACGGCAGGTTCACCGACGCCTGGAGCGTCTTGATCGTCGCCGAGTCGGTCCGCTCCAGGGCCGAGAGGATGTCGCGCATCCGGGCCGCTGGCGGGAAGGCCGTCGAGAGGAAGTACTCGGCAATCGCGTCGTCCTCACGCCCGGCCAGGAGGATGCCGAACGCGTTCTCCACCGCGCGACCCGCCCGGCCGACCTGCTGGTAGTAGGCGATGGGCGAGGAGGGCCGTTGGTAGTGGACGACAAACCCGAGGTCCGGCTTGTCGAAACCCATCCCGAGCGCCACCGTCGCGACCAGCGCCTTGAGCCGGTTCGCGAGCAGGTCGCCCTCGAGTGTCTCGCGCACCGCGGGCTCGATGTCCGCGTTGTACGGGTGGGCGTCGATCCCCTGACCGCGCAGCCACCCGGCCACGCGCTGGGTGTCCGCCACGGTGAGGCAGTAGACGATGCCGGCGCCGGGCATGGACGGGAGGTGTTCCGCCAGCCAGGCCAGCCGCTCCGCCTGGTCACGCAGCGGGATCGCGTCGAGGTGCAGCGTGTCGCGGGCGAGCGGGCCGCGGATCACCGATACGTCCTGCCCCAGCTGGTGGGCGACGTCCTCCACCACCCGGTCGTTCGCGGTGGCGGTGGTCCCCAGCACCGGCACGTCCCGGCCGAGCGTGGGCAGGAGGCGGCCGATGCGCCGGTAGTCCGGCACGAACTCGTGGCCCCAGTCACTGATGCAGTGCGCCTCGTCCACGACGAACATGCCGATGGTGCGCTGGATCCCGGGCAGCAGCCGGGCGTTGAAGTCCTCGTTGGCGAACCGCTGCGCGGAGACGAACAGGACGTCGATGCGGTTCGCGAGGAGGTCCTGCTCGATGCCCGCCCAGTCGTCGCGGTTGGCTGAGTTGATGGTCACGGCGCGGAGCCCGAGGCGATCTGCCGCCTCGATCTGGTTCCGCATCAGGCTCAGCAGCGGGCTGACGATCAGCGTGGGGCCGTGGCCCTGGTCGCGGCGGACGCGGGTCGCGATCCAGTAGACGAGGCTCTTGCCCCAGCCCGTGCGCTGGACGACGAGGGTTCGGGAGCCGTCGCGCACGACCGCCTCGATCGCCTCGCGCTGGCCGTCGCGGAAGGCCGCGCCCGGCCCGAACATCGTCTCGAGGTGGGCCTGGAGGGCATCGGTCATGGGGCCAGTATGCGGTGCGGAGGCCCGGCGCCCGGGTCATGGGTCCGGATCCTGGGCCCCGCCGCGCCAGGGTTGGCCGCTGGGCCCGGATCCCGGGCGCCAGTGCCCGGTCCAGGGTCGCCAGTGCCCGGATCCTGGGCCCCGCCGCGCCAGGGTTTGGCCCCTGGGCCCGGATCCCGGGTCGCCAGTGCCCGGGCCCGGTCCGGGGCTCGGTCTGCGACTTGGCCTGGTCCAGGGCTCGGTCCGGGGCGCGGTCTGCGCCTTGGGGCTCGGTCTGCGCCTTGGCCTGGTCCGGGGCTCGGTCCCGCTCATAGGCGCGGTCCCGGGCGCCAGTGCCCGGTCCAGGGTCGCCAGTGCCCGGATCCCGGGCGCCAGTGCCCGGTCCCGCTCATAGGCCCGGTCCCGGGCTCGGTCTGCGCCTTGGCCCGGTCCAAGGGTCGCCAGTATTCAGCCTGCGCTTCAAATCGGCGCCGTCGCTGGCGGTTCATGCCCCGAGCTGGCCGACTCCGGGCCTCAGCCTGCAGCGACGGCCTCGATTTGATGCACGACGTGAGTTTCGATCGCGGAGTACCGGTCGCGGAGTACCGGCGGGACCGCGGCCTACTTCGAGCACCTCGCGGCCGAGGCGCGGGCGGGCGGAATACCGGTCCGGCGAGTGACGGCGGATGACGGCTACCGGGTGGATCTCGCCCCGGCAGCGGGACGCCAGCTGCGCCGGCTGCCGCCCGGCGACGCAGCCCGCCTCCGGGGCCCGATCCTCGCGCTGGGCATGGAGCCGCGCCCACCAGGCGCAACGCGGCTCGTCGGCAGCGAGATCTGGCGCCTGCGTGTCGGTGATCTGAGGCTGATCTACGCCATCGACGACGCGGAACGCCTCGTGGTCGTGCTCCGCGCGGCTCGTCGCAACGAGCGCACCTATCGGCGCCCGGCCTGACGCGTCAGCCGCCGTGTGGTGGGCGCCCATCAACCCAAGGACGCTGCGGACAGCCTCGTATGCGCGCCTGAATCGTGCGGAACCCAGCCCTGGTCCGCGCGGAACCCCTGACCTGGATCAGGCCGTGGGCGGTGCCGGAGCTACCGGAGCGGCGGCCGTGGCGACCGGGGCCGCGGCCTTGCGGCTGCGTGGGGCGGGCTTCGGCGCGATGCGTGCGAGGAGCGCATCAACGTCGCTCACCACGTCCGGGTTCGTGATGTTCGGGCGGGCCGTGTGCAGGGCACCGACGGCGTCCTCGACGTGGCCGGCGTCCGCCACGACCGTGACCACGCGGACCGCGAAGGCGCCGAGACGGGCGTCCACCAGCCAGGGTGCGATGGCGAGGATGGCCCGGGGGCCGTAGGCAGCGATCTGGTCGCGATACCCGATTCTGTCGAGGGGATCTGCGGATTGCGCTTGGGCGAGGAGCGCATTGAGGCCCTTGGGGGCAGGAGGCATGGTCCCATTATCGACCCTATCGGGCTCGGGGGCCTCCCGTCATTGCGGTAGGCGCGACCGGGAACTCACGCCGACCCGTCGAGGGCTGCAGGGACGTCGAGACCCAGCTGCCGGGCCAGGGCCGTCCGAACCTGCCGTCGGACCGCCGAATCGGTGACGACCTGCACCCGACCACCGATCTCGACGGTGCTCACCCGCGAGAGGTCGATGGTCCGGACCTGGTGGCAGAGGACGACGCCGTCCTTCGTCTGGCCGGCGCTTCCCGCCGGCACGACGACCTCACCCGGGTAACGCGGCGCTCGGGCGGAGATGGGACAGACGGTCGCCATGCCCGAGGCGTGGAAAGCCTCGTGGGAGACGACGAGCGCCCGTCGCTGACCCCGCTGCTCGTGGCCCACCGTCCCGGGCTCCAGGTCCACGATGACCACAGCCCACCGGAGCGACGTCACTCCGCCGGCCATTCCGCGGCACGGTCAAGCTCGGAGGCGATGGCGCGCATCTCTCTCAGGAACCCCGCGTCTCGGGAGGCGAGAGACCAGCGGGCGGCGTCCTCGCGATCCCGGACCTCCCGGTACAGCTGCTCGATCGCCATCTCCACCACCGCGTCCTGGCTCGCGGCGAGGTCCCCCCGTGCCGCGAGATCGCGGACGTGCGCAACCGCGTCTGTGCTGAGGTTGTAGGTGCGCTTCGTCTTCGAACCCATGGACGTGATCTTCGCACGTACGATCGACGTGTCAATCCGGACGTTCACGCGTGCGGCCTCGGTTGGGGCGTTTCGCCCACCGTACCGACCGACGCTTATGTGCTGCTCAAATCCCTTGGGACACTCAAGGTCCGCCACAGATGCGTGCGATCGAACCCCTGCGGCCGCGTCAGCCTTTGCGCGTCTTCCCGACAGCTCGTCCGTAGCGTCGGAGCAGGACCCGTGCGTCGTCCGGGGCCGGCTCCTCCGTGACCACCGTGATGGTGGCGCCCTCGGACACCGTGCTCGACACCGGTCCGTCGGTCGTGGGCACGGGGTCGGCCGGCTGCTCCGCGAGCTCGATGACGGCGCCCCATCGTCGCGGCGCCGCC
>JANNHX010000430.1:0-5918 GCA_031404615.1 Chloroflexota bacterium | reverse complement strand
CAGTTCCTCCGGGAGCAGAGCCACACCGTCGTCGACTGACGATGGGCGTGGGGGGCCGGGCTCGCCCGGCCCTCGCCGGGGGCGCTCGAGCCGCCACCACCCAACGCCGACCCAGGAGCCCGCCGTGCCCACGCTCGCCGACTACCCCCGCACCCCGCTCCTGTTCGGGCCGTCGCCCATCCAGCGGCTGGACCGCCTGAGCACGCACCTCGGCGGAGCGACGGTCTGGGCCAAGCGGGAGGACTGCAACAGCGGCCTCGCCTTCGGCGGCAACAAGGTCCGCAAGCTCGAGTACCTCCTCGCGGACGCCCTCGCGCAGGGCTGCGACACGCTCGTGTCGATCGGCGGCGTGCAGTCCAACCACACCCGCCAGGTCGCGGCCGTGGCGGCCCACGCCGGCATGAAGTGCGTCCTCGTCCAGGAGCACTGGGTGGACTGGCCGGATGTGACGTACGACCGCGTCGGCAACATCCTCATGAGCCGCCTCATGGGCGCGGACGTGCGGCTCCACCCGGCGGGCTTCGGCATCGGGTTCAAGGAGAGCTGGGAGCAGGCGCTCGCGGACGTCGAGGCGGCCGGCGGCAAGCCCTACGCGATCCCGGCCGGCGCCTCCGACCATCCGCTCGGCGGCCACGGCTTCGCCGGCTGGGCCTTCGAGGTCGCGGAGCAGGAGCAGGCCCTGGGTGTCTTCTTCGACACGATCATCGTGTGCTCGGTCACCGGGTCCACCCAGGCTGGGATGATCGCCGGGTTCGCCGTCCTCGAGGACGCGGGCGGCAGGCCGCGCCGCGTCGTGGGGATCGACGGCTCCGCCACCCCGCTCGAGACCCGCGACCAGGTCGCTCGGATCGCCCAGCGCACCGCGACCGCCATCGGCCTCGGGCGCGACCTCCGCCCCGACGAGACCATCCTCGACGACCGCTACCACGCCGGCGTCTACGGCATCCCCGACGAGGGGACGCTCGACGCGATGCGCCTGGTCGCGCGCATGGAGGGGGTGATCACGGACCCGGTGTACGAGGGAAAGTCGATGGCGGGCCTGGTCGACATGGTCGCCCGCGGCGAGATCGCCAAGGGGAGCAACGTCCTCTACGCGCACCTTGGCGGGCAGCCCGCGATCAACGCGTACGCCTCGCTGTTCAGCTGAGCACCAGCCCGGCCATGCGAGCCGACCGGCGACCAGGACCCGGCCGGCCCAAGGGCCGGTCGGACTGCGTTTCCACCCCTCATCCGGCCCATCGAACCCGTCGGGCGCTCTGCTACTCTCTATTCACTCTGCATCAATTCTATGCGTCCCGAGCCGCAGGAGACACCCGTGACCATCCCCCTCCAGGCGCGCCCCGTGCCGGACCTCGTGACCGCGCTGCCGGGTCCCAAGGCCCGTGCGCACATCGAGTTCGACCACGCCTGGACGAGTCCCAGCCTGCCGCGCGCCTACCCGATCGTGCCCGTGCGCGGCCTCGGCTGCGCGGTCGAGGACATCGACGGGAACGTCTTCCTGGACTTCGCCGCCGGCATCGCGGTGAACAGCACCGGCCACAGCCACCCGCAGGTCGTCGCCGCGATCCAGGCCCAGGCCGCGGAGCTGCAGCACTTCTCCGCGAGCGACTTCTACCTGCCGATCTACGCCCACGCCGCCGCCGAGCTCGCGCGCATCGCGCCGATGAGAGGCCCCACGCGGGTCTTCATCGGCAACTCGGGCGCCGAGGCGGTCGAGGCGGGCCTCAAGCTCGCCCGGTACCACACGAAGCGCCAGAACGTGATCGCGTTCCTGGGTGCGTTCCACGGCCGGACGATGGGTGCCGTGAGCCTCACGGGCTCCAAGGCCAAGTACCACGCCCACTTCGGCCCGATGCTGCCCGGCGTCTACCACGTGCCGTACGGCAACCAGGGCATCGAGGAGATGGAGCAGCGCATCTTCAAGCGCCTGATGCCGGCCGACGAGTTCGCAGCCGTCATCGTGGAGCCCATCCAGGGCGAGGGCGGCTATGTCGTCCCCGAGGATGACTTCCTCTCGAACCTCCGGGCGCTGTGCGACCGCCACGGCATCCTGCTCATCGCGGTCGAGGTCCAGTCGGGCGCGGGTCGCACCGGCAGGATGTGGGCGATCCAGCACTGGGACGTCGAGCCGGACATCCTGCTCACGGCCAAGGGCATCGGCTCCGGCATGCCGGTGGGCGCGATGATCGCCAGGTCCGAGGTCATGAGCTGGGGCCCGGGCGCCCACGGCAGCACCTTTGGCGGCAATCCCGTCTCGCTGGCGGCGCTGCTCGAGACGATCAAGCTGCTCGAGGGTGGCCTCATTTCGAACGCCGAGGCGCGGGGCAACCAGGTCCAGAATGGCCTGCGTCCGCTCGTCGACCGCTTCCCGGGCATCGTCAAGGACGTCCGCGGCAAGGGCCTGATGATCGGCATCCAGTTTGACTCCGGCGACACCGCCGAGGCCGTCCAGATGCAGGCGTTCGATCGCGGGCTCCTCGTCCTGGAGGCCGGCGACGACTGCGTCCGCATGTCCCCGCCGCTCGTCGTCACCGAGGCCGAGGCCGAGACCGCGATCCGGATCTTCACCGAGTCCGTGGCCCACGTCGCGACGAACCGGGCCGCGGACCTGGCCGAGGTCATGGCGGAGGTCGAGCAGGGGCTGGCCGCCGCGTCGACCGGCGCGGGCTGACCCAGGCGAACGCCCGAGCACAGGAGGGCACGGCCAATGCCCGGCAAGGTCGCCTCGATGCGCGATGCCGTAGCGGACCTCGTCCGGGACGGCGACACGGTCGCGATCGAGGGCTTCACCCACCTCATCGGCTTCTCGGCGGGCCACGAGATCATCCGCCAGCGCAAGCGCGACCTCACCCTGGCGCGCATGACGCCGGACCTCATCTACGACCAGATGATCGCCGGCGGCGTCGCCCGCAAGCTGATCTTCTCCTGGCTCGGCAACCCGGGTGTCGGCGGCCTCAATGCGATCCGCCGCCGCATCGAGCCCGCGTCGGTGGGGGAGGGCACCGCCCTCGAGATTGAGGAGTACAGCCACTTCGGCATGGTCTCGCGCTACACCGCGGGCGCCGCCAACCTGCCTTTCATGCCGCTGCGCTCCTACTTCGAGACGGACCTGCCCAAGGCGAACCCGCTCATCCGCGAGATCAGGTCGCCCTACAGCGACGAGGTCGTGTATGCGGTCCCGCCGCTCAACCCGGACGTCACCGTGATCCACGCCCAGCGCGCGGACGCGAACGGCAACACCCAGATCTGGGGCCTGCTGGGCTGCCAGAAGGAGGCCGCCTTTGCCGCCGACCGGGTGATCATCGTGGTCGAGGAGCTGGTCGAGGAGTCGGTCGTCCGCGCGGATCCCAACCGGACGGTGATCCCGGGCCTGATCGTGGACGCCGTGGTGGTCGATCCCTTCGGGGCCCACCCGTCCTACGTCCAGGGCGCGTACGACCGCGACAACCGCTTCTATCTCGACTGGGACCCCATCAGCCGCGACGAGACGAAGACGCAAACGTGGCTCCGCGACTGGGTCTACGACCTCGACGGGCGCCAGGCGTACGTGCAGAAGCTGGGCGCCGAGCGTGTGGCCTCGCTCAGGCCCGGCAGCGCCCCCTCCGGCTCGGTCGACTACGGGGACTACCGGTGAGCGACCTCGGCTTCTCCAGGTCCGAGATGATGATCGTCGCGGCCGCGCGCGAGCTCGCCGGGCAGCACGTCTGCTTCGTCGGCGTGGGCCTGCCGAACATCGCGGTCAACCTCGCCAAGCGGACGGTGGCCCCGGACCTCGAGCTCGTCTACGAGGCGGGCGTCTTCGGGGCTCGGCCGGCGCGGCTGCCGCTGTCCATCGGTGACCCCACGATCGTCACCGGCGCCACCGCGGTCGTGTCGATGTTCGAGCTGTTCGCGTTCTACCTGCAGCGCGGCCTGATCGACGTCGGGTTCCTGGGCGCGGCCCAGATCGACCGGTTCGGCAACCTCAACTCCACCGTCATCGGGCCGTACGACGCGCCGAAGACGCGGCTGCCGGGCTCCGGCGGGGCGTGCGAGATCGCGATCAACGCGAAGCAGGTCTTCGTGATCATGCGCCAGAGCCCCCGCTCGTTCGTGAACGAGATCGACTTCCGGACGTCACCCGGCAACCTCGGTGGTGCCGAGGCAGCGGAGCACATTCGGAAGGCCGGCGGCTGGAACGGGCGCGGCCCGTCCGTGGTGGTCACGGATCTCGGGATCTGGCACTTCGACGAGACCGGCGAGATGCGGCTGGACTTCCTGCACCCGGGCGCGACCCTGGATGAGGTCCGGGCGACGATCGCCTGGGAGCCGAAGATCAGCCCGGACGTGACGGTCACGCCGGCGCCCTCCGCCGACGACCTCCGCCTCGTGCGGGAAGAGCTGGATCCCGGAGGCGTCTACACCAAGTAGGTCGCGCCGCGGAGGCGAGGACCGGAACGCGCGCACCCGGACGTGCGCAAGCGAGGACCGCAGTCCGACAACGCGGCAGGCGGCCGCTCCGATGCCGCCGGGATCAGTGCGGAGCGGCCTCATGCGGCCGGACCACGAGCACGGGGCAGGGAGCGTTGCGGACCACGTGCTCCGATACGCTCCCCAGGAACAGCCGTCCGACCGCGCCGCGGCCGTGGCTTCCCACGAGGACCATGTCCACGCGCTCCGCCTCCGCGGCCGACACGATCTGGTCGCCCGGATCGCCCGTCCACACGAGGAAGGACACCTCGACGCCGGCCTCGCGGCCGCGCTCGACGAGGGCCTGCGCCTGCTGCTCGCGCCGCTCCCGGACCTGGTCGACGCGGGCGCGAAAGCGACCGCCCGGCAGGAGGAGTGAGCCCGGGTCGATGACCGACACGACCAGGAGCATCGCGCCGAGCCGGGCGGCAAGGTCGAACGCCTGGTCCGTGGCGGACGAGGATGCATCCGACAGGTCGGTGGCGAGGAGCAGCTTCATGCCCGGCGACGAGGCAGCCGGACGCGCCGAACCCTGCTGGGGGCCCGTGCCGGGTCGCGGCCGCGAGGTCATGAGCGTCATCCGTCCGTTCCGGGATCAGGCGAGCAGCGCCGCGGCGATGGCGTCAACGTGCGCCTTCTCGGGCACGACGATGAGCACGTTGACCATGCCGAACATGCCGTCCGCGCCCTCGACGTGCGGGAGGATGTGGCAGTGGTACGCCCACAGGCCGATGCGGTCGCAGGTGATATTGACGTCCCAGCGCTCGCCGGGGCCGACCGTGATGGTGTCCGCGTCGTAGATCGCGGTCTCCGCCAGGTTGTACCCGTCGCGGGCGACGACCGTCTGCTTGTAGCCGTGGCTGTGGAACGGGTGGTACATGATCCCCTCGTTCATGTACCGGACACGGACCGTCTCACCGACGGCGGCGACGATCGGCAGGACGGCCGGGAAGCCGTGGCCGTTGATCGTGAAGCCGCCCAGGACGTCGTTGGAGATCCAGATGTACTCGCGGTCGAAGCTGTCGCGCTTCGTCGGCGTCTTGGGGTCGACGATGTACGCGCCGAGGAGGCCGCGCCCGACCTGGTCCGTCGCGTTGTGGTGCGAGTGGTACATCAGCGGGCCGGGCCGGCTGGCCGTGAACTCGTAGGTGAACGACTCGCCCGGCGCGAACGGCTTCTGGGTCACGAACGGGACGCCGTCCATGAAGAAGTTGTCGAATTCGACGCCGTGGAAGTGGACGCCCGTCGTCTCCTTCAGGTTGTTGGTGAAGATGACGCGGACCTTGTCACCCTCCTTGACGCGGATCGTGGGGCCCGGGGTCTGCTCGTTGTAGCCCAGGGCCGCGACGGTCGGCATCTTCTCGTCGATCTTCTGCTCGATCTCGTCGATCGTGAGCCTGAAGACCTTCCACTCGCCATCAGCCTCGGGAGCGAGCGGCGAGATCGCGTCGTTGAGCAGGAGCTGCGGG
>JANNHX010000429.1:0-2845 GCA_031404615.1 Chloroflexota bacterium | reverse complement strand
CGCGAATCGCCGGGGTGTTCTTCGAGATGTTTGCGGTTCTCCCCTACCAAAACCTTGCTGGTTTTGACAGGTTTTTGATACACTGGAAGCATGATTTTCGGATATGCGCGGGTCTCGACGACCGATCAGAACCTCGATGCCCAGCTCGACGCCCTGACGGCGGCGGGTGCCGAGCGCATCTTCCAGGAAAAGGCCACCGGCGCGACCAGCAAGCGCTGAGCGAACAGCGGTACGCGACACTAGAAGAAGGTGGAGCACCCCGGCTCATCGGCCGTGCGCAGGAGGGCGTCGGCCTCAGCGAGGGCACCCGGGCGGTGCTCGTCGACGCCGGTCGCGAGGACGATGTCGCGCAGCCGCGTGCCGCCGAGATACGCCCCGCCGAGCGCCCTCACGGGCAGCGTGAGGTCCGCCGAGAGCTCCGTGGACCGACAGGTCGCGCCGTCCGGCCCTGCGTCCAGGAGGAGCCGGAGCCTGCCGCCCGTGGCCGCGTCATCCGCGATCTCGAGCACCAGCGACGCCTCGCGGTCGTAGGTCCGGGCCGCGAGGGCCCGCGGGACATCGAACAGGCGCACCCACAGGCCGTCGATCGTGTCGATCGGGCTCGCCGCGCGGGCGTTCGTCAGCAGCCAGCGGAGCGGCTCGCGCTCGGACCGCGACTCGAGCTTCACCTTCGCCACCAGGTCCATCTCGAGGAAGTGCCGGATGAACCCGGCGTACGCATCGGGCGTGAGGGCGATCAGCTCCTGGACACTGATCTCGGCGACCGCAGCGTGGTGCTCCCACTTGGGGTCCGCCTTGTAGCGTGCATAGCCGTCGGGGATACCGGTCGCGTCACGATGGACGAGGACCCAGCCCTTCCAGCGCTCGCCCCACCCGTCGTCGCGCAGCCCGAGGCGGAAGTCCCAGCCGGTCACGGTCCGGGTGATCTCGCCGGCCCGGCGCGGCCGCCAGCCCTCGAACAGGCCCGTCAGCAGCGTCCTGGCGTCCTCATCGATGGCGAGGAGCTCCACGGTCCCGGCCGGGGTGCCGTGCATGCCGGTGGCCCGCGGGGCCAGGACCCAGTCCGTGACGTGGGTCCCGGGCGCATATCCGAACCGTCCGTATATCCGGTACTCCGACGCGTACAGCAGCCCGACCGCCTCGCCGCGCTCGACCAGCGCGCCGTGCTCCTTCGCGGCCATGGCCGTGAGGATCCCGCTGCGGCGATGGGTGGGCAGCACGGTCACGGCGGACACGGCCGAAGCCGCCAGGCTGGCCCCGCCCGGCACCGTGAGCTGGGCACCGGTCGAGCGGAACGTCCCGCAGGCGCGGTCCCCGTCCCAGGCGACCCACGTCCGCACCGGGTCCCAGGTCTCGGCCATCGACGCGGCGACGGCGCGCAGGTCCGGACGCTCCAGGAACGCGGTGCTGATGACGTCGACGGCCGCCGCGAACTCGTCCGGCACGGCGCTCCGGATCTCGATCCCCACGGGCCGACTCTAGCACCGCGATGGGCCGCGCTAGACTGGCGTCCGCAACGGAGGACGAGGAGAGCGGGCGAGTGACGGACGAGACCCCGGAGGCCACCGGGCTCCTGCTGCCCGAGGGCACGCGCCTCCTCCACGTGGGTCCCCACAAGACCGGTACCACCTCGCTCCAGGCCGCGTTGTGGTCCGCGCGCCCCGCGATGCTGGAGCAGAGCGTCCGCCACGTCGGCAGGACCCGCAACCCCGCCACAGCCGCGCGCGCCGTGACCGGCCAGAGCGCCCCGACCTCGGGGGGCACGCCCCCGTCGATCCGCCACTGGCGGGACCTCGTGGGCGAGTTCAGGCGCGCGAAGGAACCCCGGGTCGTCCTGTCCAGCGAGTCCTTCGCATGGGCGACGCCGGAGGTCATCGAGCGCATGGCGGCCGACCTGGACGCGGACCGCCTCCACGCCGTGGTCACCCTCCGTCCACTGGGCCGGATCCTCCCCTCGCAGTGGCAGCAGAACGTTCAAGCCGGCGCCCGCCTCTCGTACGAGACGTGGCTGCGGCGCCTGTTCGGGCCCGCGAAGACCAACGCCTACGAGGCCTTCTGGTGGCTCCACCGGCATGACGAGCTCGTCGCGCGCTGGGCGGACGTCCTGGGTCGCGGGCGCGTCACGGTGATCGTCGTCGATGATCGCGACCACGAGATACTCCTTCGGATCTTCGGGAGCCTGCTCGGCCTGCGCGAGGGCACCCTGGCAGCCGACGACGACGGGACGAACCGGTCGATGACCCTCGAGGAGATCGAGGCCGTGCGCGCCTTCAACGTGGCGGCGAGGGCCGCGGGCGTCGACCCGGCCACCCAGGCGTCGATGATGCGGTTCGGGGCGGCGATCCATATGAAGCGGCGCGCGCCGGGTCCCGATGAGGCGCGGATCATCACGCCGCAGTGGGCGCTGGACGCGGCCCGCGAGGCGGACGGGGCGATCGTCGCGGCGCTCGGGGCATCGGGCGTCCGTGTCATCGGCGACCTGGCATCGCTGGCGACACCGCTGGCGGAGCGGGGCGTGGCGGGCCCGGCATCCGGCCCCGTGCTCGCGCCGCCCCGGGTGGCCGCCGAGATGGCGATGGGCATCGCGCTCGCCAGCGGGCTCGCAAGGCGGGCGGCGGGGAGCTCGTTCCACGACGCCGGCGGCGACGCGGACCTCGCGCTGGCCTCGTCCTGGCAGCTGGCCCAGGTCGTTGCGCGCCGGAGCGTTGCGTCGGCCGCGGCACGGACGGGCGGGCTCCGTCGCGTCGCCAGGTCCGCCCGCGAGCGGCAGGCGCCGGCGGCGACGCCGACGTCCAGGGCAGTCGGTGACCCGTCGCCAGCGGACCGGTCCCTGACGCTCCCGGAG
>JANNHX010000428.1:0-2539 GCA_031404615.1 Chloroflexota bacterium | reverse complement strand
CGCGAATCGCACCGGCCGGGCGACACCGCTGGTCCGTGTAATACGGTTGATGCCAAAACAGCGGGCGTCCTGCGGGAGCTTTGCCCCACCTCGCCCGGCCGTAGCGCCAGCGAGACGGACGCCGGCGCGAGGACGAACCGCCCCGGCTGCTCGACGGACACCCTGTCCACCACGAGCCCACGGAACGGCCCCGAAACCGGCTCACCCGGCGAGGCGCGACCCACGCCCGACAGCGGCGCGTCGATGATCGCGAACGCCCGCGCGGCCGCGGTCACCCCCTCCTCGCTGGCGTGGAACTCCGCGCCCAGGCGCCGCAGGGGCAGGTAGGCCTCCGGGGCCAGGATCAGCGCGAACAGGCCGACCTCGAGCGTCATGTCGCCGACCGCCAGCCGCAGGCCCACACCCACCGCCACCAGTGCGACCGAGATCGTGGCCAGCAGCTCCAGCACCAGGGCGGACAGGAATGCGATCCGCAGCGTCGCCATCGTCGTCGAGCGATAGGTGTCCGTGATCCCTCGCAGGATGGCGACCTGGGCGTCCGCCCGCCCGTACGAGCGCAGCGTCGGCAGGCCCGCCACGACGTCGGTGAAGCGGTGGGCGAGGCGCCCGAGGGCCTCCCACCGGCGCGCCCGGTGCGCGGCCGACATGGTCCCGACCAGCACCATAAACACCGGGATCAGTGGCACGGTCAGAGCGACGGTGATCGCCGCGACGACATCCACCGCGAGCAGGCTCACGACGACCGCGACCGGGATGATCGCCCCGAGGGCGAGCTGCGGCAGGTAGCGCCCGAAGTACCCGTCGAGCGCGTCCAGGCCCCGCGTCGCGAGCAGCGCCACCTCGCCGCTCTGCTGGTCCGCCGCCCAGCGCGGGCCGAGGGCGACGGCCCGCTCGAGCAGCCGCACGCGCAGGTCCCCCTTCACGGCCCCGCTGATGCGCTGCGCGGTGATGTCGGAGGCCCAGCCGAGGGTCGCCCGGAGTCCGATGACGACCGCGAGGGCCGCCAGCACCGAGGCGAGATCCGAGACCCCGAGGCCGCCCATGAACGCGCCGGCGATCGCCGTCGCGAGGAGCCATGCCTGCACCACGGCAAGCAGCGCGGCCGCCAGCCCGAGGACGACGGCCGCGATCAGCGACCCGGTCGCGATGCGACCGGCGGACAGGAGCCTTCGCGCAGGGCTCACGGATGGCCGTGGCGACGCGGCCGCATGGTCAGGCCTCGACGCCCGCCCGCGGGGTGGTGACTCGCTTGCGGAAGACGTAGTAGGTCCAGCCCTGGTAGATCAGGACGATGGGGACGAAGATCACCGCGACGACCGTCATGATCGTGAGCGTATACGGCGTGGACGCCGCGTTCGTCGTGGTCAGGCTGAACGCCGGGTCCGTCGTCGTCGATGGCATGACGTCCGGGAACAGGGCGAGGAACAGGCTCACGACGGCCAGCCCGATGGTCAGCGCCGACGCGAAGAACGCGACGCCCTCGCGCTTGACCCACGCCGCCCCGAGCGCCGCGAGCCACGCGACGGCGGCCAGGACCGCGACGACCGTGGACAGCATGTCGCCGCGGATCGCGTTGGCCCACAGCAGGAAGGCGACGGCGACGACGGCCGTCACGAGGCCCACCGGGAGCGTGAGCCGCCGCGCCCGCTCGCGGATCTCGCCCTCGGTCCTGAGGGTGAGGTACAGGAGGCCGTGGGTCACGAACAGCAGCAGGGTCGTGAGCCCGCCCAGCAGCCCCAACGGGTTGAGGAGCGTGACCAGGCTGCCCGTGAAGTGCTTGTCGGCGTCGATCGGCACGCCCTGCACGATGTTCGCGAACGCGACGCCCCAAAGCAACGCCGGCAGGAAGCTGCCGACGGCGATCATGGCGTCAATCCGCGAGCGCCAGGCGAGATCGCCCCGCTTGTTTCGGTACTCGATCCCCACGCCGCGGAGGATCAGCGCGACGAGGATCAGGAACAGGGCGAGGTAGAAGCCCGAGAACAGCG
Source organism: Chloroflexota bacterium (assembly GCA_031404615.1). Lineage (GTDB taxonomy): Bacteria > Chloroflexota > Limnocylindria > Limnocylindrales > CSP1-4 > CAIXZV01. The sequence continues at coordinate 551 of JANNHX010000428.1, read as the reverse complement.
TGGCGTACCACTCGGGGAAGGCCGCGAACATGGCCCCACCCGCCACGATGAGCCACACCTCGTTGCCGTCCCAGACCGGGCCGATCGTCCGGATCATGGCCCGGCGCTCGGGCTCGTTGCGCCCGACGACGTGGAGCAGGATCCCCACGCCGAAGTCGAAGCCCTCGAGGATGAAGTAGCCGATGAACAGGACGGCGATGAGCGCGAACCAGATGGTCGTGAGTTCCATGCCGTTCCCCTAGTACCCGAGCCCGAGCACAGGCTCGGCCTCATGTTCGAACCCCGTGTCCGACGTCGGCTCCGGGAGGCCGCTGCGGACCCGCCGCACGACCAGCCCCAGCATCACCAGGGCGAGGACGCCGTAGAGGAGCGTGAAGCCGACCATCGTGATCAGCACCATCAGGACGCTGTTGTTGGGCGAGACGGCCGGGGCCGTCTGCAACAGGCCGAACACGATCCAGGGCTGGCGGCCGACCTCGGTGAAGATCCACCCGAAGCTGTTGGCCGCGAGCGGCAGGAACGGGAGCAGGATCGCGGCGGTGACCGCGCCC
>JANNHX010000427.1:0-2368 GCA_031404615.1 Chloroflexota bacterium | reverse complement strand
TACGGCGCCGCGAAGGCCGAGGCGGAGCGGCTGGCGATCGCGGCGTTCGAGGCCGCCGGGGCCCGAGGCCGGCTGGCCATCGTCCGCACCTCGTGGCTCCACGGCCCGCCGGGCAGCGACTTCCCGGCCAGGATTGCCCTCGCGGCGCTGAAGGCCGGCGCCGCAGGCGAACCCCTCCGCGTGGTGGGCGACGAGATCGGCTGTCCCACGTACACACCCGACCTCGCGGACGCCATCGTCGAGCTGCTCGCCGAGGATGCGATCGCCGGCGCGCCGGCGCGCACGGCGGTCCATCACCTGGTCAACGCCGGCCGCGCCTCCCGCGCGGACTGGGCCCGCGAGGGCCTGCTGGCAACGAAGATCGGCGTGGAGGTCATTGAGGTGCCGGCGTCCGCGTGGAAGCGCGCCTCCACGGCGCCGCTGTGGTCCGTCCTGGAGCCCACGCCCCTGCCCACGGGCGTGCCCATGCGCCACTGGCGCGAGGCGTTCGCGGATGCCGCGCCGGCCCTCGTCCGGAGCCTCCGCGGGGACTGAGATCCCAACGTTGCACGGGGACAACCACACCCCTCCACTCCATACGGTGCCCGACCTCACCGGGGCCCGCACCAATGGGTGATCGCCGTCGGGACCATCCCGCGATTGGATTGGAGCACCCGCGCACCCAGGCTGATGGGGCACTCGTCCCATGTCCCGCACCTCTCACGGGACACACCGCGCCCGACCGGAGCACCGTCCCTTGCCCAAGCTGGCCCTCATCCTCGCCGCCGTGCTCCTGGCCGGCCTCAGCGCCGTGGCACCCGCCTCGGCCCCCACCGCGTCCGCCGCCACCGGCCCCAAGGTCGCGATCATCGTCGGCGCGACCCACGGCCTGACGGCCAACTACCGTTCATACGCGGACCAGGTCTACGCCGAGGCGATCAAGTACACGCCCAACGTCGTCAAGGTCTTCAGCCCCAACGCGACCTGGACCAACGTGAAGGCGGCCGTCAACGGCGCCTCGATCATCGTCTACATGGGTCACGGTAACGGCTGGCCAAGCCCCTACGCCTACGACCCCGACTACACGACCAGGGACGGGTTCGGTCTCAACGACGACCTCAACGGCGACGGCAAACTCTCGGATTACGAGAACAGGTACTACGGCGAGCCGTCGATCCGGACGCTGACCCCGGCGCCGAACGCCGTGGTGCTGCTGTTCCACCTCTGCTACGCGGCCGGGAGTTCCGAGCCGGGCGGCGCCGCGCCCAGCCTGTCCACGGCGCGGCAACGCGTCGACAACTACGCCGCGGCCTTCCTGCGCACCAGCGCCCGCGCCGTGGTCGCCATCGGCCATTCCCACAACCCGTACTACATCCGGGAGCTGTTCACCTCGCGCCAGACGATCGAGCAGTACTTCGTCAACGCCCCCGACTTCAACGACAACCTCCTGCCGTTCGACTCCACGCGCTCGCCCGGCTACTCAATCCGCCTGGATCCCGACGACCCCACGTCGAGCTACTACCGCGCCCTCACCGGCAAGATGTCGCTTACGACCAGCCAGATTACGGGCGCCGCGTTCGCCGACACGAGCACCGATCCAGCGTCCTTCGTCGTCCCGGGCAACGCCAGCCCGCTGGTCGACGGCGCCCCGGTCTACGGCAGCGTCGAGAACGCGATGAACGGCCTCGAGCCGGCGGCCACCCTCTCGATGACGGACAGGGTGCGGATCGACGCGCGGGAGAGCGTGTCCTCGCTGGTCGACGGATCATCGGTGTTCCGCGTCCATACGGATCAGGGCATCGAAGGCTGGATGACCGGCGCCGCGCTCCGGCCACGAGACAGCGCCGCCCCGCGGATCTGGGAGGCGGATGACGGCACCGGGGCCTTCTCGCCCAACGGCGACGGCTCCCGGGACGCCTACCAGGTCTCCGTACGGCTCTCCGAGCCCTCTTCGTGGACACTCCGAATCGAGGATGCGAGCGGCCAGGAGCGCGCCCGACAGGCCGGCGGCGGTGACACCGCCGAGCTGACCTGGGCCCCGCAAGCCGGCTCGGAGCCGGACGGCAAGTACCGCTGGGTCGTGGAGGCCGAGGATGCCTGGGCCAACGGCCCGCTTCCCGCGGGCGGCTCGTTCGAGATCGACACCCGGGCCCCCGACGTCTCCGTGGCCGATGCCGCCACCGACGTCGTGCCGGTCCTCTCCCCCAATGGCGACGGCTACGGGGACACGATCGCCTTTGCCGTTGGCGCCAGCGAGCCTGGCCGGGTGGTCGGCACCGTCCGGGGCAGCGACAACCGGGAGGTCGTCAGCACCGCCGTGTCGGTCGGGTCCGCCACGGCGAGCCTGACCTGGGACGGGCGTGACGCCTCCGGTACGACCGTGACCGAC
>JANNHX010000426.1:0-3204 GCA_031404615.1 Chloroflexota bacterium | reverse complement strand
CGACATGCGCCTGGGTGCGGAGGACGGCCTCGACCTGGCTCGCCGCCTGCGTGCGGACCCTGCCACGCACGCCATCCCGATCCTCGCACTGAGTGCCGACGCGATGCAGCATGACGTCGAGCGGGTGATGGCGGCTGGGTGCAACGGCCACGTGGCCAAGCCCGTCGTCGCGCGTGAGCTCCTGGGGCGGATCCAGGCGCTGCTCGACGAGGCCCGGACGGTCGCCGACGCGGACGGGCCGGGCGCGGGTCTGTCCGCTACCAGCGCTGGTGAACCAGCGGCTTGACGCGGGTCTCGTAGAGCTCGGCCACCCGGGCCATCGCCTCGGGAGGGAGCGGCGCGAGGTCCCCGGCTGCGGCGTTGGCGCGGGCTTGCTCGGGGGTTCTGGCGCCCGGGATGGTGGCCGTGACGCCCTCGTGCTGGAGGATCCAGCGCAGGGCAGCCTGGGCCAGGGTCGCCCCCTGCGGAACGAGCGCCTTGAGCTCCTCCACGACCTCGAGACCGGTCTGGTAGTCGACGCCCGCGAACGTCTCGCCAACGTCGAACGACTCGCCGTGGCGGTTGAACAGCCGGTGGTCGTCGGCCTCGAAGGTGGTCGCCGCGGTGAGCTTGCCGGTCAGCAGGCCGGACGCGAGGGGCACCCGGGCGAGGACGCCGACGTCCCGGCGCGCAGCCTCGGCGAGGAACCGGTCCGCGGGGCGCTGGCGGACCATGTTGAAGATGATCTGGATCGATGCGACGCCCGGGAACTCGATCGCCTTGAGGGCCTCCTCGACCTTCTCCACGCTGACGCCGTACGCGGCGATCGCCCCGCCCTCGACGAGCTCGTCGAGGGCGTCGAAGACCTCGGGCATGTACAGGACCTGCGCCGGCGGACAGTGGAGCTGGACGAGGTCCAGCGTATCGACACCCAGGTTCTCGCGGCTGCGGTCCGTCCAGGCCCGGAAGTTGGCGAGCGTGTACTCGCCGGGGTCCAGGGGCGCGCGGCGGCCCATCTTGGTCGCCACGAAGAACGTCTCGCCCGGGCGCTCCGCGAGGAACCGGCGGATGACCTGCTCGCTGCGCCCATCGCCATAGACGTCGGCGGTATCGAAGAGGGTCACGCCCGCGTCCGCGGCGGCGTGCAGGGCACGGAGGCTCTCACCGTCGTCGACGTTGCCCCATGACCCACCGATGGCCCACGCCCCGAAGCCGATGACGCTGACGTCGCGCCCGGTCCTGCCGAGCCTTCGGTACTCCATGGTGTGCCCTCCTGTGTCGCGCGGTTGGTCGTCGACGGTGTTGGTGGTGGTGCGGGGCTCCAAGCCTAGCGCGGGTGCCCGCGTCGGACGCACCCGCCTCCAAGGTGACCTCCGGCCCTGTCCGCGCCGCCCCCCGGGATCGCACCATGCGGCCTTCCATCGCGCAGCGTTCCAGCGGAGGACCACCCGAGTGGCCGACCTGTCCACGGAGTTCACCGGCATCCGGTTCGCGAACCCGTTTCTCCTCGCGTCGGCGCCGCCCACCGAGTCCGAGAGCAACATCCAGCGCGCCTTCGAGGCCGGCTGGGGCGGCGTGGTCACCAAGACCATCGGGCTGCACCCGGTCCACAACGTGCCTGGCCCCAAGACCAGGTTCTGGCGCATCGACAGCGGCGGCAGCCGGGTGTCGATGGCCAAGCGCCCGGACACGACGTTGATGGCGTCCTGGAACTGGGAGCTCATCAGCGACAAGCCCATGGACTGGTGGCTGCCGCGGCTCGAGGCCATCAAGAAGGCCTGGCCCGACCGCATCCTCGTGGCGTCGATCATGGCCGGCTCGGGCAACGACAAGGAGCTCGGCAACTGGCAGACGCTCGTGCAGGGCGTGCAGGACGCCGGCGCGGACGCCATCGAGCTCAACTTCAGCTGCCCGCACATGGACCGTGTCGACATGGGCTCCAACGTGGGCAAGGATCCCGTCCTGTGTTCCGTGTCCACGCAGGCCGTGAAGGCCGTGGCGACGGTCCCGGTCTGGGTGAAGCTCACCCCGGCGACGGCGACCATCGTCGACGAGGCGCGGGCGACGTTCCTCGGTGGGGCGGACGCGATCTGCTCGTCCAACACCTGGCCGAGCGTGCCGCTGGTGGATCCCGAGACGGGCGAGTTCGAGGTCAACGTGGACGGCCAGGTCTCAGCGGGCGGCATGGCCGGGCCCGCGATCCTGCCCCTCTCGCTCGCGAAGATGGCCGAGATGACCCAGGCGTTCCCGGACAAGGCGTTCTCCGGGATCGGCGGCGTGTCGACGTTCGCCCACGCGCTCAACTACTTCCTGCTGGGCTGCGGGACGGTCCAGGTCGCGACGGCGGCGATGCTCGACCACGCCATCGGCCCCAACGTGATCCGCGACCTGACCACGGGCCTCTCAGGCTTCCTGGACCGCAACGCGGACAAGGGCTGGCGGACGCTGGACGACATCCGCGGGCTGACGCGTGGGAAGATCGTGCCGCAGTACGCGATCCGGCGAGCGGACGCGGAGGGCTACCACGGCGGCTACCAGGAGGACGACGCCGAGGGGTACGCGGGGGGCTGACGACGCGCTGACGCCGGCCTGACGGTCGCGGCGGGGCCAGGACCTGCCGCCTCTGTCGCGGCGGGGCCCGGACCCACCGCCTCCCTCTGCGTCCTGGCCCTGAGTCCCGTCTGGATCGAATCGGGGGGTCACGAGCGTGGCTCGAGGCGATTCCGCATGGTTCGGAGCATGAGCCGTGCAGCAGGGTCCCCGAATTGATCCACAGCGGGATCAGGCGTCCCGGGTGGGCGGTTCGGGACCGAGGCTGGCGGTTCGGGACCGAGGCTGGCGGCGGGACCGAGGCTTGCGGCGGGACCGAGGCTTGCGGCGCGGCGCTTGCTACTTGCCGAGGCGCCACTGCCAGCGGCGCGCCGCTCCGAGGCGGACCTGCAGCTGATCGGCGGTGGCCTCCGTCACGCGGCGGATCCCGGCGCTGCGGTTGAGCTCCAGGTTCACCGCCGCGTACGAGAGGCCCGACACCCGGGCGATGTCCTTCGCCGCCTCGGCGTTCGCGACCCGCAGCCGGTCCTTGACCTCGCGCCGGGTGATGCCGGCCTCGCCGTCCGGCGGCGCCATGAGCGGCGGCGGCGGGCCGAGCTCGAACTCGATCGAGGGGTCGGTGCCGTCGCTCCACTCGTCGGGGAGCGGCTCGTGCCAGGGCGAGTACGCCGACCC
>JANNHX010000425.1:0-3328 GCA_031404615.1 Chloroflexota bacterium | reverse complement strand
CTCGCCCGACGACCTGCATCTCACGGCCGAGGCGATCGCCGCGGGTCGCCTGCTGGACGTGGACGTGCTGGACCACGTGGTGATCGGGCACGATGCGTGGGTCTCGCTCCGGGACCGCGGCGTGACCTTCGACCGGCTGGGGGCGCCGCGGGCACCAGTCGCGTGATGTCGGCCGCCTCGGGTCACCTCGCGCCTGCGCGACAGGGTCATCGGGGTTGTCATGGCTGCATCGTCGCCGCGTGACATCGTCCCGTCCTCGCCGGTACGGCTTGTCCATCTGCCAACCCGCCGCCGCGGTGCGCTTGAGGTCCTCAGCCAGCCTCGCCCAATCAGACCCCGGTCGCTCCGGCTTCGAGGAGCCGAAGGGCAGCGTCGAAGGCATCGCGTGCCCGCTCGACCTGCGCCCGGACCTCCGCGACCGAGGCCCCGGGGGTGGCACCCTGTTCCCACTCATCCGAGACGAAGTTCAGGGGTCCATGCTCGAGCGCCCAGGCCTCGAACATGGCCTTGGTGAGGGCCGTCGCGATCTCAGCGTGGGCGGTCTCGGGAGCCCTACAACGCGTTCCCCGAGCAGGCGTGGACGACCTCGTCGCGTTCATGCGCGAGTTCGAGCGGCGGAACGGCTAGGGCCCGGCAGCCGGCCTTCCTCCATCAACCGCGCGAGCCTCGGCCCGACGACGTCCTCGGCGCACGACGGCCGCCGCAGGTGGTGCCCGTCGAGGGCTCGCCGCCGCATCGTCGCCACCAGGGCCTCGACCCACGCCGCCGGCATGTCGGGCCACAGGCGCCCGGCGATGAACCGCGCCCGGTCGCCGTCGTCGGTGATCCCCTCGCGCTCGATCGCCGCCCACAGCCGCTGCGACGTGACCCACCGCTCGTGTGCGCGCCGGGTGGTCGGGTTTCCCGCGTCGAGCGCCGAGGTCCCGGGCGCCGAATCGTCACCCGTCGGGGCGCCTCAGATCGCGGACGCGACCTTGAGCCCTTCGAGCACCGCCTCCTCCACGGTCCGGGGCGCCAGGCAGTCGCCGATGCCGTGGACCTCGATCGGGCGCCCGGCGGCGGAGACCAGACCGCCGGTCGCGGCCGCTGCCGCCAGCTCGTCGTGGAGCGCGGCGTCCGGTCGGTGGCCCGAGGCCAGCACCAGCCCCGCCACGTCCTCCACGATCACCGCCTCGTCCGTTAGCGTGTGCTGGAGGATCACCGCCGAGCCGTCGTAGCCGAACGGGCGGACCAGCGGGATGAGCTCCACGTGCGCCCGCTCCAGGGCGGCGATCGTCGCGTCGCGGACGTACTGCTGGATGCTCCACGCGGCCGTGTAGCCGTTCGAGGCCAGCGTCACCCGGTGGCCTGCCGCCGCCAGGAGCAGGGCGGTGCCCGCTCCCACCCAGTCGCAGCGCCAGTCCACGACCACCACGCGACCCGCCGGTACGTCCGCGCCCCGGATCACCTCCCAGGCATCGAACACGGGCGGGTCGTTGACCAGCTCCAGCGGCGGTCGGTACGGCAGCCCGCCCGTCGCCACGATCACCACGTCCGGCGCCTCCCGTTCGACCAGCGCGGCGTCCACGCGGGATCCGGTCACGATCCGGACGCCCGCCCGCCCGGCCTCGCCCTGGAGGTTCGTCACCACGCCGCCGAACTCCGCCCGCCCGGGCAGCTTCTGGGCCAGCAGCACCTGGCCGCCCACCCAGCGCCCGGCCTCGTGGAGCGTGACGTCGTGGCCGCGCTCCGCCGCCACGGCCGCGGCCTTGAGCCCCGCGGGCCCGCCGCCCACGACCAGCACGCGCCTCCGGGCCTCCTCCGGGACCACCGACCGGCGCCCGTACCGGAACTCCCGCCCGCTCTCCGGGTACTGGATGCACGAGATCGGGAAGCCGGCGTGGAAGTGCCCGATGCAGGCCTGGTTGCAGCCGACGCAGGCCCGGATCTCGTCCAGCCACCCGGCCGCCGCCTTGGCCGGCATCAGCGGGTCCGAGATCATCGCCCGGGTCATGGCCACGGCGTCGGCCTGGCCGAGCTCCAGGATGTGCTCCGCCTCCTGCGGCTGGTTGACCCGCCCGGCGACCATGACCGGGACGCGAACCCGGGCCCGCACCGCGGCGGCGAGCGGCGCCGTGTAGGCGTTGGGCCACGCCATCGAGGGCACGATGTGGTCCGAGCCCGCGAGCGTCGCCGAGGTGCCGGAGACCACGCTGACGTAGTCGGGGCCGCCGTCACGATCCAGCGACTCCAGGACCGCGATCGACTCGTCCTGGGTCACGCCGTCCGGCGACCGCTCGTCGACGGAGATCCGCAGGCCGACCACCGCTCCCGGGTCCAGCGCTGCGCGCACCGCGGCGATCGTCTCGCGCAGGAACCGGACGCGGTTCTCGAGGCTGCCGCCGTACGCGTCGGTCCTGGTGTTGACGCGGGGGCTGAGGAACTGGGCCTGGAGGTAGCCGTGGCCGGCGACGATCTCCACCCCGTCCAGGCCCGCCGTCCGGATCCGCAGCGCCGCGGCCGCGAACGCCTCCCGGAGCTCGTGGATCTCCGCGACCGACATCGCCCGGGGCATCGTGTGGTAGCGCTCCGTGGGCACGACCGACGGCGCCAGCGGCACGGGCATGCCGTCCTCGGTGTCCCCCATCTCGCGGCCGCCGTGGAAGACCTGGCCGATGATCGCGGCCCCCTCCGCGTGGACGGCCTCCGCGAGGCGCCGGTAGCCCGGGATGCACGTATCGTCCATCGCACTGACCGCGTGCGGCGTGTACTCGGCGGTCGGGTGGACGGAGGCCACCTGGACGACGATGAGCCCGACCCCACCGGCGGCGCGCGCCCGGTGGTAGGCGATCAGCCGGTCCCCGATGAGCCCGTGCTCGGCCATGACCGTGTCGTGACCGGACGAGACGATCCGGTTGCGGATCTCGAGGGGGCCGATGCGGAGCGGCGAGAACAGGCGCGGGAACGGCGTGGGACCGGGGCGCCCGGCGGGTTCGACGTGCTCGCTCATCGGGGGATGGTAGTCGGCGGGAGCCCTGCGCCGTCCCCCGCGCCCGCATCGCGCAACCCACGGCCGGTGCCGGATACTGGCCGCTCCATCGCCTCGACCAACCGCAGGCCCGTCACCAGGGGACCACGACATGAGCGACACGGCCGACGTCATCGTCATCGGCGCGGGCGTCCAGGGCGCCAGCCTCGCGTTCCACCTGGCCACGCGGGGCGCCAGCGTCGTCGTCATCGAGCGGTCCACCGTCGCCGCCGGCGCCAGCGGCCGGTCCAGCGGCCTTGTCCGCCTCCACTACCACCTCCTCGCCGAGACGCAGCTGGCCTGGATCTCCTTCCCGTACTT
>JANNHX010000424.1:0-9629 GCA_031404615.1 Chloroflexota bacterium | reverse complement strand
GTTTCTAATGCGCCTCGCAGCTCATGGTTGCAGAGATGATGTGGTTCTCCTAGAAAAGTATGGTGGAACGTATGCCGTGGACTGGACGAGGCGCGGTATGGTAGTAACGTGTAGGGGCAAGCCATTGCAAGATTCTGATGTGGCTGAGTTGTGTCGAACAGAAATGGTCGTCGTGGTACCAGATGGTCGAGGCGCGGTTGAGGTTCGGGTACTCGAACCTCGCGTACCCGGGACCCCACGTCGCGCCGTTGACGATCGCGGCCCGGAGCTTGAAGAACCGGTACCAGGTGCCCTCGGTCGCGTAGTCGGCCGGGATGTTCCGGGCGGCCGGCAGGTACCAGGCCTCCGGATAGCCGTCGCTCTCGTCACCGACGCCGACGGCCCCGTGGAGGTGGCTCACCATCGGGACCGGCCCGGTGTACCGGCCCGGCGTCGTGTTGAATGTCGGGCGCGTGTCGCGGCCGTCCTTCCCGCCGGGCGGGTTTGCCCAGTGGAGGGTCGGATCGACGGGCAGGATGTGCGGCAGGTAGTTGCCGTCGGCGTCGACGAGCTCGTTGATCCACTTCACCTCGACCGGACGCCCCGCCTTGGCCTCGATCGTGAGCGAGGGTGCGTTGTGGAGCAGCAGGCCGCCTGGGTCGCCGGACTTCACCGCTCCGTAGCCCCAGACCGTCGTGGGGGGCAGGTTCGTCGGCAGGATCTGCTGTGTGAACTGGCGTACGGAGATCTCGTACAGGTCACCGACCAGGCCGTTCTTCATCCGCTTCGTGCCGGCACGCGGCATGACCGGCGGGATCAGCAGCGGCGTCACGAACTTGTCCACCGTCAACGGGTCGAGGGTCCCGCCCGGGATTGGCACGGCGAAGACGACCCGTGTGCCGTTGACCATGGTCGACAGGTACAGGCTCGCGCCTGCAGCCGCCGATCCGTACAGGAACTGGCGCCTCGAGATGGACATCGTGGGCCTCCGTGTCGACAAGCCTCGGCGTCGGGGGCGATTCGGACGGTTCCTGTCTCGAGGCCCCGGACGGTTCGAGTCGGTGGGGCATCGTGCGGCCGTCGCCAGTCTCGTGCCGCCCTGCCACCGTGAGGCGAGAGGGTCCCCGACCGCGAGACGGGCAGGACGCACACTAGTGACACGCCGCGATGTCGGCATCCGGGTCGTCACGGAGGCCAATACGGGCCTCTGCTCTCCGTGGCGCCCTCGTTACGGAGGGGAGACTACTGACCGAACCGGGCGTACCTGGGACCGGCGGCGCGTGCTCGTGGCCCGCGCTCGTGGCCCGGCTGATCAGCCCCGGAGGTGCGCCAGGACGGCGAGGACCCGGCGATGGTCGTCGGGCGCAGGCAGGAGCTCGAGCTTGGAGAAGATGTTGGCGATGTGGGCCTCGACCGTCTTCGGAGCGAGGAACAGCGCGTCGCAGATCGCCTGATTCGAGCGGCCCTCGGCCATCAGCGCGAGCACCTCGCGCTCTCGCTCGGACAGGTCGTCGAGCGGGACGCGGGCGCGCCGCCGGCCGACGAGCTGGGCGACGACCTCGGGGTCGATCACCGAGCCGCCGCGTGCGATCCGCCGGATCGCGTCGGCAAAGTCGTCGAGGTCGTCGATCCGGTCCTTGAGCAGGTAGCCGACGCCGCCTGCCCCGTCGGCGACGAGCCGCAGGGCGAAGGTCGTCTCGACGTACTGCGAGAGGACGAGAATCCCGACGCTCGTGCCGTGCTCGGCGCGGATCGCCTCCGCGGCTCGCAGGCCCTCGTCGGTGTGCGTAGGCGGCATCCGGATGTCCACGATCGCGACGTCCGGCCTGTGCTCGCGGACCGCCGCCAGGAGTCCAGTGGCGTCGCCGGCCTGGGCGACGACCGCGATCCCGGCCTCCGTCAGCAGGCGGGCGATCCCTTCACGGAGCAGGACGGAGTCGTCGGCGAGCACGACGCGGAGGGTCATGCCAGGCGTACCAGCGCCCGGATCGCCGCGCCCGACAGCTCGTCCTTGGGGATGAACCCCAGGACCCGGCTGCTCGTCAGTCGCGGGCCATACTCGCTTGCCTCGCGGCTCGACGTCAGCACGACGAGTGGCGGCGGTCCGCTGACCGCGAGCTCCCTGGCGACCTCGAAGCCCTCGACGTCGGGCAGGCCGATGTCGAGCAGGACGAGATCGGGCCGGAGCGTCCGCGCGGCCTCGAGGCCGGACGTTCCGTCCACGGCCTCGCCGATCACGGAGAACCCCTCGGCGACGAGGAGGGCACGCGCCTGGACCCGGAACGCGGCGTGATCGTCGACGATGAGGATGGTGGTCATGGCTTGATCATCCATCCGGATCCGGATCGGACCTACAGGGCTAGCCCGGAAAGCGGTGGCGGATCGGACGGTCACGTCGCGACCCGCCCGATCATCCGGTCGGCGACACTTGTCGGGGCTGGCGTCGGGGCTGGCGTCGGGATCCGGGCCACGATCCGTGTCCCGGCGCCCTGCGGGCTGATCACCTCGAGCGTCCCGTCGACGGCCGACACGCGGTCGAGCAGCCCACGCAGGCCGGTGCCCGTCCGGGGATCTGCGCCTCCGCGCCCGTCATCAGCGATCTCGACAGTCAGGATGCCGTCCTGCCATCCGGCCCGGACCCCGACGGCGCCGGCCTCCGCATACTTGGCGATGTTGGCGAGCGACTCCGACACGACGAAGTACGCGATCGCCTCGACCGCCGGATCAAACCGGGCGTCGGGGTCCATGTCGACCGAGACGACCGCGGGCGTCCGAACGGCGAGGGACTCGATCGCGGCGTGGAGGCCCGCCTCGGTCAGGATCTGGGGGTGGATGCCGCGGGCAAGCTCGCGGAGCTCCGATAGCGCGGCCTTCGCCTCGTCGGACGCCTGCTCAAGGCTGAGCTTGACCGCGGGGTCGGCGTCGTCGCCGAGGCGTGTCCTGGCGAGACGCAGGGCGAGGGTCAGGGCCACGATCCGCTGCTGGGCGCCGTCGTGGAGGTCGCGTTCGATGCGCTGACGCTCAGCTGCGCCGGCGGCGACGATCCGTGCCCGTGACGCGCGGACCTCCGTGAGCTGCGCCTGGACCGCGGCCGTCAGCCGATCGTTCTCGACCGCCAGCCGCATGGCGCTTGCAACCGACGCGATCAGGCCCGGCTCCTCGAGGAGGATCGCGTCGTGGATGATCGCGGCCTCCCGGACGCCGTTCCGCTCGAGCATCGTGACGGCCTGGCCCGCGCCGTCCTCGGGCAGCTCCATCACCTCGCCGGCAGCGTCGACGAACCGGTCCCCGATTGGCGCCCAGTAGGCCACCTGCAGCGAGGGGTCACCAAGGGCGTTGGCGAGGGCATCGCGGAGGCGGGCCGGCGTCGGGGTCTGCCCCAGCTCGACGACGAGGTCCGCCACGGCGGCGCGGGCCATCCGGGCCTGGAGCATCACGGCCACGACCGCCATCGGGATCGCGACCTGGGCCAGGAACACAAGGTCCTGGAGCGGCGCGAGCCGGATCCCGACGATGAACAGGAGCCATGACGCGGCCTGGGGGAGCAGCGCGAGGGCGCCGACGAGGACCGGCACCATCTGGCGCCGGGCGGGGCCGCTCGACCGCAGCCAGCGCCGGCCGAGGGTGATGACGAGGAGCGCCGTGCCGATCGCGAACCCGATCCGCTGGAGCGTGTCGACCACGTGCGCGGCGCTCACGTCCGGGACGATGGCGAGCGCGTTCAGCCGGCCGCAGCTCGCCACGCTGGGCGGGCACGAGGACGCGGCGGGCACCCAGAACAGGAGCCAGAGAAGCTCGAGGGGGACGACCACGAACAGGAAGATCCCGACGATCGCGCGGTCGGCCCGCGAGGAGAGGCGGCCGGCCGGGAACGCCAGCAGGAACAGGGCGAACGCGGCGGCCCAGAGGTCGGTCAGCCAGATCCCCACGGTGAACACGGCGGGGTCCGGGACCAGGGTCATCGTCCGCCCGAGCAGCCACAGCATCCCGACCAGCGTCATCAGCCGCCCGAGGCGGTTGGCCGGGCGGCGCACCCAGAGGAGGACGCCGCAGGCGACGAACGACCAGCCCACGAGTACCTCGAGCACATTCCCGAGATCGAGCGGCACGAGCTGGGCGTGGCCGACGAGCATCCCCGTGCCGAGCGCGCCAGCCGCGATCAGCAGCAGCGCCCGCCCCCACGTGGAGGTGGTCGTGGTCATCGGGGTCGACAGGGTGCTGGCCAACGGCGTCCTCACTCGCGTGCCCGGCATGGTCCCACAAACCCCGGCCGGCGCAACCCCCCTGCATCCGGGCAGACCCTGCCCGCTGCTCTGGGCCTGCCCCGTTGGCCCGGAATCCCCGCAGGCCTACGGTCGCGGCGAGACACGGGCCGACCGTCCAACCGGACCGATCGCGTCCCACCCGTGCAGGAGGATGAGATGACTGAGCGATCGATGACCGGAGCGGATCGGCAGACCGCCGACCACCGGAAGCGCAACGCCGCCCTCGTCGCGGCGACCGGCCTGCTGGCGATGGCGATCCTGGCGCCGTTCGCGCAGTTCGGGGTCCTCGCGACCCTCATCGTGCCGGCGGACCCGGCGGCGACAACCAGCAACATCGCGGCGTCGATCGGGCTCTTCGGGGCCGCGATCGCGGCGTTCCTGGTCGTCGCGATCCTTGATGTGGTCGTCGCCTGGGGCATGTACGTCCTGCTCCGCCCCGTGAACGGGCGCACCGCACTCGTCGTCGCGGGGCTTCGGGTCGCCTACGCCGCGGGATTCGCGTACGTGCTGTTCCACCTGGTCGAAGTCGCCCGGCTCCTGGCGGGCCCCTCTGCGGCGGCGTTGCCGGCGGACCAGCTCCACGCGCAGGTCGCGGCGTCCGCAACCGCCTTCCGTGGCGGCTGGGACCTGGCTCTTGCGGTCTTCGGCCTGCACCTCGTCGGCCTCGGGAGCCTGCTGTACCGGTCGGCGGACTTCCCCCGGTTCCTCGGCGTCCTCGTGGCCGTGGCAGGCGCCGGGTACCTCGCTGACTCGCTCGGGCGGATCCTCGTCCCGGGCTACACCCTGACCGTGAGCACCTTCACCTTCATCGGCGAGGCGCTGCTGATCCTGTGGCTCTTCCGGGTCGCCGTTCGGAGCGCCCGATCCGCGGAGAGCCACCAGGTCGCCGCAGAGACCTCGAGCGTCGCGTCCCGGGCGGTGGCGTCATGAGCACGACTGTCCGCCAGCATGGAATCACCGCCGGCGCGGTCGACCGGCGCCTCGCCCGCGCCGCCATCGCCACGCTGGTCATCGGCGGCTACATCGCCACGGGCTTCGCGTTCCGCCTGGGCGCCGAGGCGTACCTGCTGCTGGGGATCCCGATCACCGTCGCCTTCCAGGCGCTCGTCGTCCGGGCGCCGCTCCGGTCCCTCTGGCTGCGCCAGACCCCGCCCCTGTCGTTCTCGTCGCGCTCGATGGTGGCTGTCGCCCTCGTCTCGATCGCCCCGGCCGCCATCGCCGTGGGGGCCGTCCGGGACGGCGACCCCGTCCTGGCCGCGTACGGGCTCGCGGGCATGGCCGGAGCCGTCGGGGCGGTCTACGCCGTGCGGGCGATGGACCGGGCAGCCGTTCGTTCGACCGTCCGGGCGACCCTCATCACCAGCGCCATCCTGGTGGGCATCATGGCCGCCTACCGGATCGCCACCGGCGGGTTCGGCGGCGACCTCGTCGCGGCATTGGCCACGTCCCTGGTCTCCGTGGCGACCTACGTGCCCGTTGTCTTCGTCATGGAGGAGGTCCTCTTCCGCGGGCTCCTCGACACCTACCTCCATGGATCCACGCCCGGCCCGGATCGCGCGTCGGCCCTGTACGGTTCCGCGCTCTGGGGACTGTGGCACCTCCCGGTGATGTCGGTCGCGCTCGGTGCACTGGCGATCCCGTACCTTGTCGCCGTGCATACGGCGCTCGGCTACTTCCTCGTCACCGCGTGGCGCCGGACCGGGAACCTGGCGGCACCGGGCATCGCGCACGCCGTCAGCGACGCGCTCCGCAATGCCGTCGCCGTCCTGTAGCCCGTCGCCCGGCTGGCCGCCCGTGCCTTCAGCCTTGGCAGTCACGCGTGGCGCGGGCAGTTGGTTCGCAGGCTCCCAGTCCGCGTCCGGCGGCGGCGCCCGACCGCATCCGGGCAGACCCTGACGTGCGCCGGGAGCTGGCCCTGCTCGATGTCGGCGGCTGGCCCCGATGGCTCGCCGACCGCGCGTCCCTACGGTTGGGCCAAGCGCAACGAGCCGACCGGCCGCCAGGCCACGACCGCCCCACTCCCGCCCGGAGCACGGCGCTCGACGTCAGCCGACGCCGCGGCCCAGACGGGCCGAGGGAGAGAACGATGTCGACGTCCCCGACCATCGCCACCCACGTCAACCTCGCCGACACCCGCGCCGCGGTCCGGCAGGCATCGAGGGGCGCCCGCGCGCTCCGGATCGCAGGCCGCGTCGCCATCGGTCTGGTCGCCCTCGGCGTGGCCCTCGCGGCGTTCGGCGCGGCCATGCGCGTGCAGGTCCGGGCGATGCCGTTTCCCACGGGCGCCGCCCCGGTCGGCCGCACCGAGCTCGCCCTGACCGACTCGAGCCGGACCGACCCGTTCGCGGCGGACGGCCGCCCGCGCGAGCTGGCCGTCTGGATCTGGTACCCGGCCGTCGCCGGGTCGTCCGGCCCCGCCGCCACCTACCTGCCGCCGGCCTGGGAGAACGTGGTCGACGGGGGGTTCCTGACCCAGGACCCGAAGGCGGTCCGCACCAACTCGATCGCCGGTGCGCCGCTCGACGGCCGGCCCCCGGTCGTCATGCTGATGCCCGGCCTGGGGCCCGTCGTGGCGAACTACACGGCGCTCGCCGAGGACCTCGCGAGCCACGGCTACGCGGTCGTCGCCGTCAACCCGACCGGATCGGACCCGGCCGCCTTCCCCGATGGCCGCACCGTGGCTGCGACGGCGGCCGGCTCACCCTCCGGCATGGACGTCCCGTCCTGGTACGCGACGGCGGAGCGGGTCACGAGCGTTTGGGTCGACGACCTCGCCTTCGTGGTCAAGACGCTCGCGGCGGACCCGCCCGCGATCGGCGCGCTCGACTTCGACGACGTGGCCTACATCGGCCACTCGCTCGGCGGGGCGGCGTCGTTCGAGGCGTGCAGCCAGGACGCGCGTTGCTCGGCTGCCGTCGACCTCGACGGCACGCTGTGGACCGGCGTCCGGCACACCGGTGTCCTCGCGCCGAGCCTGCTCGTGCAGGCGGCCCGTCCCGACCCGTGCGACGGGTTCTGCCAGGCCGCCGCTGCGGACTTCGCGGCGGTCCAGGCCATCGGGAACCTCGAGCGGGTCGCCATCGCCGGCAGCAAGCACGCCGACTTCACGGACCTCGGGCTCATGTGGGGCCCCGTGACGCGGCTCGCCGTCCTGGGCTCGATCGACTCCGGCCGGATGACGCTGATCACGCGCGACCTGGTCCGGTCCTTCCTCGACGAGCACACCGGCCGCGCCCCGGCGGGCACGTTCGCGGCCGCGACCGCGCGCTACGCGGAGCTCGATTGACCCTCGGGCGGCCGAGCCCGGGTGGACCCGCGTCGGACCAGTTCGATCCACGCGCACCAACGACAAGGAGAGCTGAAGTGACGAACGTATCGAACGCGGGCGCGGTTCGCCCGACCGCAGGGCGCCTCCAGGGCGAGCGGCCGAACCCCTCGCGCCGTCTCCTCCCAGTGGTTGCCGCATCGCTGATCGTCGGCCTCCTCCTCCCGGTCATCCTGGCCCTCGGGCCGGCGGCGGGCGGCGGCGAGAGCCGCATGACCGGCGCGGCCCTGCTCGGCTGGGGCATCGGCTGGGCGCTGATCGCCGCCCTGACCATCCGGTTCACCGACCAGCCGCAGCGCTGGGCGCTGGTGCCAGCAGGCATCCTCGGCGTGGCCGGGATCGCGCTCATCGCGTTCGCCCCAGGAGTCGCGGTGATGGACACGCTCGCGTGGGTGTGGCCGGTCCCCGTCCTGGCGCTCGCGGTCTGGCTGGCCACGCGCGTGCGGCGCGACGTCCGTGGCCGGTCGCGGTGGCTGCTCTACCCGGTCGTCGGAGTCCTCGCCCTCCTCGCGGTCGGCGGCGCGGTCGAGACGGTCATCGAGGCGACGGACGGCGGTCGATCCGCCGATGGCGGCGAGCTCGTCGACGTCGGCGGGCACCGGCTGTACATCGCGTGCTCCGGCTCCGGCAGCCCGACCGTCGTCCTCGAGGGCGGCCTCGGCCAGGGTTCGGACTACTTCGCGCTCATCGCCCCCAAGGTCGCGACGACGACGCGGGTGTGCGCCTACGACCGGGCCGGCCGCGGCAGGAGCGAGCCGACGACCGGCCCCCAGGACGGTGCGGCGATCGCCCGCGACCTCCATGCACTCCTGGCAGCGTCGGGCAACCCCGGCCCCTACATCCTTGCCGGCCACTCTGCGGGCGGGGTGTACGTGCGCTTCTTCGCGGCCGCGTACCCGGACGAGGTTGCGGGGGTGGTGCTGCTCGACGCGATGGCGCCGCACGCGACACCCGTGCGGTCCGCGGGCCAGTCCTCCGAGAACCCCATCAGTACCCTCTCGGGGGTGTTGCCGGGCCTCGCCCGTGTCGGCTTCGCCCGACTCGTGACGTCGGTCGGGTCGAGCGACCTGCCGCCCGAGGTCGCTGCGCGCCGGCACGCCATCGAAGCCACCCCACGAGCGGCATCGAGCTTCGGTGACGAGTTCTCGCGGCTCGATGGCATCCTCGATGCGGCGGGTGCGCTCCCGAACCTGGGCGGCCGGCCCCTCGTCGTGGTGACGGCAATGGCGGAGCCCCTGGACGGCTGGCTCGTCCAGCAGGACCGCCTGGCGACCCTGTCGACGGACGTGTCCCACCGGGTCTTCCCCGACCTCACGCACGACTCGCTCATCGAGAGCGTGAATGGCGCGACGGCGGCGGGTGACGCGATCGATGCAGTCGTCACGTCGGTCCGGTCGGGGACGCGGCTGGACGGCACCTCGGCGGCCCGCGGGTGAACGCCCAGCATCGGGCTCTCCTCGCGCCTGGAGACCCTGGCGGCCCTGGCGGCGGACCGATCGCCGGCCGCTCGCCGCTGGCTTGAGGCGGCGATCCACCCGGCCGCGGTCCCGGCCGGCGATAATCCCGGCCCGACACGACTCCATGTCCGGGGCTCGACCTGTCGTGCACCGGGAGATGGATGGACTCGGAATGGCGCCAGTCGGTCGAGACCGACGGGCTCGGCTTCCGCTGGCAGGCCAGGCTGCGGCTTGCGCGGCGGGCCTGGGTCGACGCCGAGGACCGGCTCGAGGCCGAGGGAGGCTACGGTGGCGCGCGACTGCTTGGCGTCATCCCGGTCGGGTCCGCGCGGGGCCCCGAGGTGACGCGGTCGCAGCTCGTCCGCAATCTCGCGGAGCTCGGACGACGATGCTCAGGCCGGCCGGTCCCTGTCGATGCCGATCGCCGGTGGCCTGGTCTGGGCCGCGGTTGCCCTGGCAGGGCTGATCCTTCCCGAGCGGCCGGCCACCTTGTTTCTGCTGTTCGCCACCGGAGCCATCTTCCCGGTCGCCCTCGTGGTGGCGCGAGCATTGAACGAGCGACCGCTGGGCAATTCCAATCCGCTGGCGAAGCTGATGGGCCTC
>JANNHX010000423.1:0-2478 GCA_031404615.1 Chloroflexota bacterium | reverse complement strand
CATCTCCTCGAGCCAGCGGTGGCGGGTGTCCACCGGGATCGGGTCGGCCGGGTGGGCGAGGAGGAGCACGACCACCTCGTCGGCCGCGGCGCGCGCCCGCTCGGCCAGGTACGCGTGGCCGGCATGGGGCGGGAGGAACTTCCCGAGCACCAGGGCCGTGGTCATCGATCGACCTCGACCGTAACGGGCGCGAGCGCCACGTCTCCGGGCAGCGGTCCCGCAACGGCCTGCGCCGCCATCGACCGCCGCCAGGCCACCCAGCCGGCGAACGAGAGCGCGATGTAGACGAGCTGGAGTGCCGCGGTCATCGCGAGACCCTTGTACAGGTAGATGGCGAGGTACGGGAGGTTCACCCCGAAGATCCAGACGGGCCAGGTCTCGATGTTCTTGCGCGTGAGCAGGAGCTGCGCGGTGATGCTCAGGACCATCGTTGCAGCGTCGGGGTAGGGGACCGTGGAGTCGGTGGCGGTATCGAGGAACGTCCCGAGCGCGAGCGCGGACAGGACGGCCCCAAGGATCAGCCCGGCACGGACGCGCGGCGACGCCTGCGTCACCCGGAGGTCGCTGCCGCGCGGTCCACCGGTGCTCCAGTGCCACCAGCCGTAGAACCCGAGCCCGATATACATGACCTGCAGGGCCGAGTCCGCGTACAGCCCGGCGCCGGCGAAGATCACCAGGAACAGCGCGGAGCTGACGATCCCGACGGGCCAGTTGACGATGTGCTGGCGCACCACCAGGGCGACCGAGGTGATCCCGGTCAGCACGGCAAGGGGCTCGAGGAGCGGGGCCAACGGCGACAAGTCCACGGTGATCACCGCGGCCCGTGGCCGGTGGGACGGGCGAACCGGTAGAGCTCCGGCGGTCGATGCCCCACGCCCGCCAGGCGCTCGCCCGTGGCAGCGACCAGCCCTCGATCCAGTGACTTGCGCCGGAAGCTGTCCTTGTTGAGGGGGTGGCCCAGGATCGCCTCGTGGACGAGGCGCAGGTCCCGCAGGGTGAACGTCTCCGGCAGGAGCTCGAAGCCGATCGGGGCGTAGTCAAGCTTGCCGCGGATCCGCTCGACCGCGGTGGCGAGGATCTGCGAATGGTCGAACGCGAGCGGGAGGACGGCGCCGTCCGCGCCGCGGACCTCCAGCGGGCAATCCGCGCCGGTCGCGCTCTCCTCGCCATCGGGCGGGCAGACCAGGTCGGCGAGCGCGAGCCCGGTGTCACCGCGGGAGCCGACCGCCCTGTCGAGTCGCTCCGCGTCGACCAGCGCGTAGTACACGACGCTGATCACCCGCGTCCGCGAGTCGCGGCACGGGTCCCCGAACGTGTACAGCTGCTCGGTGAAGACGTCCTCGAGGCCAGCCTTCGTCGCGAGCACCCGCCCCGCGGTGTCGTCGAGCGACTCGTCGATGCCCACGAACCCGCCCGGTGCCGCCCAGCGGCCCAGCTGCGGCTGGTGCGAGCGCCGGAGGAGCAGCGTCCGGATCCCGCCCCCGGCGACCGTCAGGAGCACGACGTCAACGGCGACGGACGGGTGGGGGTACGCGCTCGCGTCGTAGGCGGCGAGGAAGGCCAGCTCGTCGGGGTCCCGCGGGTCGATGGCCACTTGACGCTCTCCTGCTTAGATGTATGATGCAGTTATGCATGACGCATCAAAGGTTGTCAAGTCTGCAGTTGGGGATACGCGGCAGCTCCAGGGCGCGGCACCTCGCCGGATCGTGGTCATCGGTCGGGGCGGCGCCGGCAAGACGACGGTCGCGCTGCAGTTGGGCCGGGAGCTGGGACTGCCGGTGGTCCATCTCGACCGGTTGTACTGGGGTCCGGGCTGGCAGCCGGTGGACCCGGAGCTGTTCCTGGAGCGCCAAGCGGCCGCCATCGCCGCCGACGCGTGGGTGATCGACGGCGGATATCTCGCGTCGGGCGGCTGGGATGCCCGCGTCGAGCGCGCGGACGTCGTGGTCCTCGTCGAGGCACCGCTCACGGTCTGTCTCCGGCGGATCCTCCGACGGTCGCTGTCGCGGTCGGGCGGGCGACGGCCGGACCTGCCCGACGGGTGCGATGAGTCATTCAGCCTGTTCTTCCTCCGGTGGACCATCGGATGGAGCCGTCGCAACAAGGAGGCGCTCGCCCGTATCGAACGGATCCTCCCCGTCCTGCGGGTTGCGTCCGGGCGGCCCCACGATCAACTTCGTGGACCCCGTCGAAGGAGGAGACCATGACGAACGACCGCGGCGGACAAGCTCCACAACGCGCGGTCGATGGTCGCGGATCACCGGCGCGTGGGCGCGGCCCTGTGGGACCGCTTCACGGCGAAGAGGGACGAGACGCTCTGGAACTACCGCGCGCTCGTGACCGCGTTCCGGGTGAATCCGGCGCACCCGGCAGACCTCGTGGACGAGCTCGACCGGACCGTCATCGAGCTGGAGCGGCTCGCCGCAACCGAGACGGGAGCCTAGGCGTGACCACCCAGACACACCTCGCGTTCGTGGT
>JANNHX010000422.1:0-2947 GCA_031404615.1 Chloroflexota bacterium | reverse complement strand
GCTGGATACAGCGGCACGCCGCTGTATCGCAAGCTGGGCATCAAGGCCGGCGCGCGCGTGGCATGGGTGCGCGCACCCGAGCATTTCGACGACTTGCTCGGCGAGCTTCCGGACTGGGTGCGCCTCAAGAAGCGCGCTTCGGCTCCGGTCGATCGCGTCGTGTGCTTCGTAAAGCGGCGTGCCCAGCTGGAGCGCGAGCTGCCGCGCCTGCGTGACGCGATCAGGCCCAGCGGGGTCGTCTGGGCGGCCTGGCCGAAGCGCAGCTCGGGCGCCGCGACGGACATCACCGAGGATGTGATCAGAGATGTCGCGCTGCCAATGGGCCTGGTCGACGTGAAGGTCTGCGCGATCGACGAGACCTGGTCGGGCCTGAAGCTCGTGATTCGCGAGGAGCTGCGATGAACGAGCCGCTCTTCGAGCAACGTGGCGGGCGTTTCATTCCGAGCGTCCACACGCGCGGGCCCTGGGACCCCGAAAGCCAGCATGGGGGAGCCCCGGCAGCGCTGCTTTCGCGGGCGATCGAGCAGGTCGAGCCGGGAGCCGACATGGTCCTCGCGCGGATCACCTACGACTTCCTGGGCCCGGTTCCGCTGGCGCCGCTGACCGCGACCGCTGAGATCGTGCGCGCGGGACGGCGCTATCAGCTCGTCGAAGCGCAACTGGAGACGCAGGCGGGCCCCGTCGCCCGCGCGCGTGCCGTCCGGCTTCGGCGCGGGGATGTCGTGCTGCCCGTCGTCGCGCTCGCCCCCGACGGTGTTTCGCTGCCAGGGCCCGAGACCGCGCGCCACACGCCGTTCGAAGCCGACACCGGGGATGAGGGCTTCGGCCGCACGGGGATGGAGATCCGCTGGGTCCAGGGTTCGTACGCGGAGCCCGGTCCCGCGCAGGCCTGGTTTCGCTTCGCCCGGCCGCTCGTCGATGACGAGCACCCGAGCCCGATACAGCGGGCCGCCGCGGCGGCTGACTTCGGCAACGGCATCAGCCGCGTCCTGGCTTTTGCCGACCACCTGTTCGTCAACACTGACCTCACGATGCACCTTCATCGCGAGCCGACCGGCGAGTGGGTCCTGCTCAACTCGGTTACCGTCGCCGAACCGGCCGGCGTCGGTATGGCCCGGTCGGGGCTCTACGACAACATCGGGCCGATCGGGCTCGCGGTGCAGACCCTCTACTTGGAGAAGCGCTGATGAAGCATCGGTCGGTATCGCTGGCAGCCATGATCACAGTCGCGTGCGGTGCGCTCGTGGCTGAGCCGGCTGCGAGCTATGTCGTGGGCGGCAGGACGATCTGGACGATCGCCGGTAACGGCGCTGCCTGCAGCGTTGCCACGGCGGGCTGCGGGGACGGGACGTCGGCGATCGACGCCAGCCTGGCGAGTCCCGGAGGCATCGCGGTCACGGGCGACGGACTCGTGTTCACCGCGGACACGGCAGGTCACCGGATCCGAAGTATCACGACGTCCGGCGTGATCGCGACGGTCGCCGGTACCGGCGAGGCATGCCAGCCCGCGACAGCACCGTGCGGTGACGGCGGGCCCGGTGTGAGTGCTCAGCTAAATCAGCCGCGCGGTCTCGCACTGGGTCCCGATGGGAGCCTGTACATCGCGGACGCCGGGGACCATCGCATTCGCATACTGTCGGCTGACGGCACGATCACAACATATGCCGGCTCCGGCGAGCAGTGCGCTGACCCGACGACTGCGTGCGGTGACGGCGGAGCACCTCTCGGAGCCGCGCTGAGGGGACCTACGGCAGTGGCAGTCGATCCGGAAACCGGCGGCATCATCATCGCCGACACTGGGAACCACCGCGTTCGCCGGGTTCAGGCCGGGCAAATTGCGACGATCGCCGGTACCGGGGCAGACTGTGTCGCGATCTGCGGTGACGGAGGCCAGGCGGGCGCCGCGGGACTCAGCCGGCCGAGCGGCGTCGCGATCGACGAGAACTTCGACCTGTATATCGCCGACGCCGGGTCGCACCGCGTGCGCAGGGTCGCACGGGCGACTTCAGCGATTACGACATTCGCCGGTGACGGATCACCGTGCGCTGTTGCGACGAGCTCGTGCGGTGACGGCGGCGCACCGACCGACGGCAGACTCTCGAGTCCGCTTTCAGTCGCGTCGGCGGGCGGAGTCATCTACGTGGCCGACAGCGGCGCCAACAGGATCCGGCGCGTGGGCACCAGGATCTCCACGATCGCCGGAACCGGCGAGGTCTGCGCGCAGCCGCCCGCATGCGGGGACGGCGGTGCGGCCACGGCGGCCACCTTGTCGAGCCCGGAAGCGATCGCGGTCGACGAGCGCGGCGATATCTTCGTCGCCGATAGTGGCGCGCATCTCGTGCGCTGGCTGAGTGGTCCAGGAGTCCCCGGCACACCGTCGCCGGCTAGCGACGCACCGGCAGGGCGCGAGCCGGCCTCCGATGACCGGACCGCCCGATCCGGCGACTCGCAGGGTAAGGCGCCGTCCACGTCGCGCGCCGTGATCGTTCGATGCGCTGGCTCGCGCTGCCGCGTCGCAGCCGCCAACGCCGCGACGATCTCTCGACTGCGCACCCGCGCCCGCGAGGCGCTTCGGCGCCGCGTTTGGGCGCGGGTCGAGCTTCGCCGAGGAGGTAAGCGATGGGCGATGGGAACCGGTCGCACCCTGACCGGTGCGCTGACGCTGATCCCGGTTCGCAAGCTGAAGGCTGGGCGGTACCGGCTGCGGATAACTCAGGTCAGCTCTCGCGAACGGCGACGTCGCGACCGAATAGTGCAGCTCAGGTAGGGCGAGGCACGCTGCCTGGCCTAGTACGCGACTTGCGCGTAGGTTCGGCCGACGAGCCGAGTTGTTGTGGTGGCGACGATCAAGGCCAAGCCCGGGCGAGAGGAGGAACTGGCGACGGGGCTCCAGGAACTCGCCGTGAGCACCCATGCCGAGGCTGGATGCCTGAGCTACGCGCTGCAC
>JANNHX010000421.1:0-3027 GCA_031404615.1 Chloroflexota bacterium | reverse complement strand
GGCACGCGGGCGAAGACCTGGCCCGTCGCCGGGTTGTAGATGGGGCCGGTGTTCTCCGCGAGGACCTCGACGGCCGCGCCGTTGATCCAGTGGGAGAGGATCGGCAGGACTGCCGCCTCCGCGGACGTCTCGATGGCCATGGGTGGTAACTCCTCCGCCGTTGGTGGGATGGTGGTCGTTCGTGCTCAGGGTCAGGACTTGAGGTCCGGGTTGGGCATCATGATGTCGCGCACGACGCCCTGGAGATCGTGGTAGCTCTGGACGAACCCACGCAGGGTCCGGGCAGTCGCACCGTAACCGGCGAACTCCTCGGGGGAAAGTCCATCCGGCTCATACGCGCGCCGGAAGTCCGGCACCCGGGTGAGCAGGTCGTCGATCAGGCGCTGGTCCACCGGCACGTCGATCCGCGACACGGGATCGATGCCGGAGGCGTTGAACCGGACCTGCCAGGGGTAGGGCATCGTGAGGACGACGTCGCCGCCCACGAGCTCTGTCCAGTGCAGGCGATGGCGGTACGCGGCGGCAAGCAGCCGGGTCCGGTAGCCGCGCTCCTGATAGATGCCGTAGGCCCGCTTGAACGCGGCGATGCCGGCCCAGTTGGCGGCGTCCGGGTCCAGGGCGATGTTCTCCTTGTCGACGAGGACCTTCATCCAGTCGTCGAGCCGGCCGATCATCAGCGAGCAGACCGGGCTGAACCTGCTGGTGTCCCCGCCCGCGTCCTCGAAGCGGCGCAGGCCGCGCTCGATGGCCTCGGCCGCCGCGAGGCACTGGGCGACGGTGAACACGACCGTGACGTTGGCCACGACCCCGCGGGCCGTCGCGTCCTCAACCGCCTGGAGGCCGGCGGCGGTGCACGGGAACTTGACCTGGATGTTCGGCGCCAGCGTGCTGAAGTGGACGGCCTGGTCGGCCATCGCGGCGGGCGTCCGGTAGTTGGACGGGTTCGTCTGGAGCGAGAGTCGCCCCTTCATCCCGTCGTGGGCGTCGAAGACAGGCTTGAGGATGGCGGCGCCGCGCTGGCCCATCTCCTCGATGAGCGCCCAGGTGATCTCGACCTCGGACCAGGTGGGGTTCGCCGCGGCCATCTCCTTGACCCGCGGCGTCCAGTGGTCCTTCTCCTTCTTCATGACCTCGACGACGATCACGGGGTTCGAGGTCGCCCCCGTGCCGCCGCGCTCGACGGCGTACTCGAGGTCCGCGACCGCGCAGGAGTCGTTCCAGAAGTCGGTCGGGGTCGCGTCCACCATCCGGGAAAGCGGGCTGTCGATGGTCGTGATGGTGGTGGTCATGGAACCTCCGTGCCTGTGGCGGCGTGCGTGCTGTGTGCGTCACCACATAATCGATGATCGATGGGAAAACCGCAACCCCCTGCGGTCCCCTCCGGCGTTATGTCTCCTGGGTTGCCTTGGGCGCGGCAGGGCTCCAGTTCATGAGCCATGCGTGGTCCGGGTCGAGGGTGAAGAACCAGGCACGGTTGGGCCCGGCCATGATGTTGAGGTAGTAGCAGTCGTAGCCCGCCGGGACGCCGACCGGGTGGTAGCCCTCGGGGACGAGCACGAGGTCGCCGTCCATGGGCGTCATGGCCTCGTCCAGCGACCGGCTGGGGGTGTACACGCGGGCGAAGGCGAACGCCTGCGCCGGCTTCGCGAACTTGTAGTAGTAGAGCTCCTCGAGCCGCGCCTCGACCGGCGGGTTCTCCGTGTCGTGCTTGTGCGGCGGATAGCTGGACCAGTTGCCCCCTGGCGTGAAGACCTCGAAGGCGATCAGGCGGCCGGCCTCGGCGCCGGGCGGCAGCAGGTGGTGGATGCGGCGGGCCGTGTTGCCCTCGCCGCGGGCCTCGACCAGGATCTCGTCCGCGCTGATCAGCGCCGTGCGCCGGACCTGGCCGCCGGGGGCCGCCGCGACGCCGATCAGCGCCTCGGACGTGGCCGTGATCTCGACCGCGAGGCCGGGCTCAACGAGGACGATGGGCGGCGGCGGGCCGTCGAAGACGGACTCGCGGGAGCCCTGGACGCCGAGGTCACGCTCCCCAACCGTGATGGCGGCGTGACCTTCGAGCACGAGGAGGAGCCGCTCGTTCGTGTCCGCCGGGCGGGTCACGCGCATGCCGGGCGAGAGGCGATAGACGTGGAAGCTGGTCCAGTCCCAACCGGCCGATTCGGGATCGACGCCGCACACCAGGCCGTCGGGACCGGGTGCGGCCGCGCGGCGGAGGAGGTGCCGCGCGGCCGCCGATCGGTCGGGAGAGGCTGCCTGATCCCCCTGTGCGACGGGGACGGTCATCGATCTGGTTCCTCCGCGACACCGGTCCCCACCACCTTCGATCCGCCGGGTTGGCCCCTGCCAAGCCCGGTCGGTGATGGGTCGGCAATCGATTACATGGCGCAATCTTGGCGTACTGGGAGCGCATCGTCAAGGTGGCAAGTGCGCCCTGTGGCAAGTGCGCCCCTGCGCGACGAAGACGGGGCGGCCCGGCGACCGCCCCGCCGGCGAGATGGCGACAGGGCCGCGATACGGCCCTGGCATGCGGTCAGGCGCGCCGGGACTTGCCGTCAGCGGTGCGCATCCGGCTCGCCGTGCTGGAGGCGAAGTACGCCTGCTTGCGGGCCATCTCGGGCATCGGCGCCGCGTAGTGGACCTGCTCCTCGGACAGCTCGTCGACCAGCGAGCGCAGGACCGTGTCCGAGCCTGCGTACGCGTGGACGCGCCTGCGCACGCCGTCGAGCGCCCGCTTGGCGTCGTCGTAGCGGCCCTCGCGGTTGAGCTTGACCGCGTCCTGCTTGGCCCGCTCCGCGAACAGCCGGGCGACGACCCGGTCCACCTCGACGTCGCGCGGCTGGACATCGTTGGCGCCGTGGTCGGCGTATGTCCACGCCAGGGACACGCCCGAGATGGCCGGCGTGGCCTTCTCGAACGCGGCATCGCGATCCGCGACGCGGACCATGATCCCCACCTCGCGTCCGACCATCCCGAAGTCGAACGTGATCCGGAGCGCAATGGACAGCACCTGGCCCGACACCATGTCGC
>JANNHX010000420.1:0-2226 GCA_031404615.1 Chloroflexota bacterium | reverse complement strand
CGAAAGGCCTACGGCTGACGCTCGACGGTCCCGCGGGCCGTCGGGTACATTGTCGCCTCCGGACACGCTTGGACTTGGAGGACGTCACTCCGAGGCGGGAGGATGGATGCGCGTTTCGCCCCGTGACCTCAAGGCCGTGCGGGCTGGTGGCCTCGTCACCCGGTACGCCGTGCTGGGCGACGGGGTGTTCGTGATCGCCGATGTGCCTCATGGAGGCAGCGCCGGCACCGCGATCGAGGAGCCGTGCCGGCAGGAGCACTGGGGCCTGGTCCTCCAGGGCGACCTGCGCCTCGAGGCTCGGAAGGCACGGAACTTCGGACCGGGCACAGCGTTCTACGTGCCGCCCGACCGGCTCCACCACTTCCGGGCCGACTCCCGAGCCGTGGTCGCCGGGTTCGCGCCGATGACCTCGCCCTTGGACGACTCGCCCGAGGCCCTGCGGCGACAGGGCATCGAGGTCCTTCGCCACGTATCGGTGCCAGATCTCCCGCCCACCTCGATCCGGGTCGAAGGGTCGCGGACGCGGATTGCGGAGACGGGGCGAATCCACACGGTCTCCGCGGTCATGGGCAGCTGGCTGTTCACGAGGTCGGTCTTCGGTGCGCTGAGCGGCTTCGGGGAGGGCTGGTGCGACCTCCCGCACTGGGGACTGGTCCTCGAGGGCGACCTCGTGCTGCACTGGGAGAACGGCGAGATCGAACTGTTGGGCCGAGGGGACGCCTTCCATTGCCCGGCGGGGCCGCCGGGCCACCGGATCGAGGTCGCCGACGTGGCGGCAATCGTGGACTACACGCCGATCGCCGCCATCGATGAGCCGGACCGCCGGAGGGCGCCACGGGCGCTCGCGGCGCGATCCGGGCGCTCGCCCGGCCGCCATGCGCATCCGCCAGAGGCCCCGGGCGAGACGCAGGCAACGATCCGCGCTGGCGCCTCCTGAGGCTCCCGGGGCCGCGACCGGGCCTGGAGTCCGCAGCCGCAACCCCGTTGCAAGCCTGCGTGGCTGTCGCACCGGCTTGCAGCAACCCTTGCAGTCGCATGCTTCGGTGATCCGGGATCCCACGTCCCGATCCAGCGACCAGGAGACTTGGATGTCCGCGTCCAACGCCACCGCAACCGCAACACAGCGGCCTCCCATCGCCGACGACCACGACGACGTGACGGGCCTGCACGGCATGGCGGCGGGAGCGCGCCGTGAGGCAGGCGCCGGCCTCGAGACCGTCCGCGCGGCGGCCGCCGACGTCGGCGAGAAGATGCCGGAGCTGATCCGCACGGCCCGCACCGGGGCGACGGACGGCGCTCGCACGATTCAGGCCTGGCCAGAGTCCACGCAGCGCCTGATCGCCGTCTTCTCCCTCGGTCTCGGCGTCGGCCTCATGGTCGCCGGCGCCCCTCGCCTCCTCGTCGCTAGTGCCCTGCTGCCGGCCTTCGCCGTCGCTGCGTCCACGCTGGGCCGCGAGACCGGCGGCGCGCGGCGACCGCACTGAGAGGCGGGTGCAAGCATCTCGCCGAGTGGGGACGCCGAGTGGGACGGTGCCCGTGGACGCCCAGCGGCGAAAGCATGCCCCAACACCGCTAGCTCGGTTCGAAACGCAGAGGAGCCCTGATGCTCACCAGATCGAAGCTCACCGAGTCGAAGCTCCAGGTCGCCGGCATGGATCTCGACTCGATCGCCCGCTCGGCCGGGAACCTCGCCACCCACGATCTGCCGAAGCTCGTCCGCAAGGCGGACGTGCCGCGCCGGTTTGAGGACGGTGTGGACGTCGTTGCCGATGCCATCCACGCGGCAGCGAGGCAGATCCCCGGTCGGCAGCCCCAGAGCTGGTGGCGACCCTGGGCCCCCGCGCTCGTGATCGTGGGTGTCCTGGCCCTGATCGGCGTCACCGGCTGGTGGATGGCCCGCAGCAGCGCGATCTCGGCGGCCGATGAGATCGACCGGGAGCTCGACGATGAGGCGCTCGCGCGGGCCGCCTCGGACGGGATGGCGAACGGCGGTTCTGACGACCGTCCGGCGATGCTGCGGGTCTAGTGCCAGCCATGCCCGACAAGCCAGGGGGCGGCCCCACGCCGCCTCCGGCGCGTGACAACGGTGTCGACCCAGTGGCGGAGCTCTCCGCCGCCGGCCGACGGTTCGGTGACGTCATCGCACTCGACGACATCAGCCTCGCAGTCGCCCCGGGCTCCCTCGTCGGGGTGATCGGACCGAGCGGAGCCGGCAAGACCACCACC
>JANNHX010000419.1:0-1693 GCA_031404615.1 Chloroflexota bacterium | reverse complement strand
CGGCATCGGCGCCCGCCTCCTTCGCCGCGTCGACGAGCTGGAGGGCGAGGGCCCTGTCACCACGATGATTGGCCGACAGCTCGGCGATGACGTAGACCGGGTGGCCGGGCCCGATCCGACGGCCGCTGATGGTGATGGCTTCCGACATGGCGATCCCCGGAGGTCCTCGCGGCGCGCCCACATCCGCGGGCCCGTCCTGGCCCCTGACGATAGCGCAGGCGTCCGACAACGGGCACCCCAATCCGGTCTACCGTTGGCACTCGCGGCGATCGGCCGCGGGCAGACGCCTCCAACGGCAGGTCATTGCGTGTCCGACGTCGTCCAGTGCATCCTTCAGGCGCGCGTCTCATCCACTCGGCTCCCCGGCAAGGTGCTGCGACCGATCCTCGGACAGCCAATGCTGGCCCGCCAGGTGGAGCGAATTCGGCGCGCCCGGTGCATCGACCTGCTGACGATCGCGACGAGCGACGAGCCCGGCGACGACGCCGTTGCAGCGCTGTGCGAAGTGTTCGACGTCGCCTGTCATCGCGGCAGCCTGGGCGACGTCCTCGGCCGAGTCCACGGGGCGGTGGCCGCGGCGGCGATCGCGCCCGACCACGTCATGCGGCTCACCGGCGACTGCCCGCTCACCGATCCGGCGGTGCTCGACGGCCTCGTTGCCCTCCATCTCGACGGTGGCTTCGACTACAGCTCGAACGTGCACCCCCGCACCTTCCCGCACGGCCTCGACGCGGAGATCTTCACCACGAGCCTGCTGGACCGGGCCTGGCGCGAGGCACGCACCCCATACGAGCGCGAGCACGTGACGCCCTTCATGTACGCCGCGGGGACGGCGGTTCATCGGGGCGTCCTCGTCGCACCCGTGGACCGTTCCGCGATGCGGATGACCGTCGACCACCCCGAGGACTTCGACCTCGTGAACCGCGTGTACGAGGCGCTCTACCCGGCGAACCCGGCGTTCACGACCGACGACGTCATGCGCCTCCTGGCCGATCGGCCGGACATCGCGGTCCTGAATGCCCGCCACGCGTCGCCGCCCGGATGACCTCCGGGCGCAGTCAGCCTGTGTGCCGCAGGGACGGGTCGTCCACGAGGCGCTCGATCGCGTCCGCCACGCGCACCGTGCCGCCGCCGTCCGTGATGGCCGCGGCCGCCCGGGACATGGCGGCCAGCCGCGGCGGGTCGGCCGCGAGCGCCTGGAGCGCGTCGCCGATGGCCGCATCGGTCGCCGACGCCTCGTCGCCCACGCTGACCGCGGCCCCCGCCGCCACGAGACCGCGAGCATTGCCCAGCTGGTTGTCGGCGACCGTGACCAGGACCGTCGGCAGACCGACCGCGCAGCGTTCCCAGCTGGCCGTGCTCGGGGCCCCCACGGCAAGATCGGCCCGTGCCATGAGCGCCGCCATGTCCCGCGTCGCCACGTGGACCGTCACCCGCGTCCCGGCGGCCCAGGCGAGCAACGCCTCGCGACCCGGGTATGGCGCCCCCACGACGACGTCCACGGGCACGCCGAGCCCCGCTGCGGCACGCGCCGCCCGGGGGGTGACGTCTCGCGGGTCAGCACCGCTGATGAACACGAGCAGCCTCCGCACGCACGGCCGGGTCGCGGCACAGGGGCGTGGCAAGCGGCTTCCCGGGAAAAGGCGGGCCTTGGCCCGCATCCACACCGCCCAACCGCCGGACTTCCCGAGTG
>JANNHX010000418.1:0-4442 GCA_031404615.1 Chloroflexota bacterium | reverse complement strand
CGAGCAGCAGCGAGAAGTTCTGCATGTTGCGGGTGCCGATCTGGAGGATGTCGCTGTACTCGGCGACGATGTCCACCTGCGACGGCTCCATCACCTCGGTGATGACCGGCATGCCCGAGCGCGCCCGGGCCTCGGCGAGGTAGCGCAGCCCCTCGACGCCCAGCCCCTGGAAGCTGTATGGGCTCGTGCGTGGCTTGAACGCGCCGCCGCGGATGATCGTGGCGCCGTGGCTCGCGACGAAGTCCACCGTCTCCATCAGCTGGTCGCGGCTCTCGATGGAGCACGGGCCGGCCATGACCGTCAGCGAGCCGTCGCCGACCGTGGTGTCGAGGATCGAGAGGACCGTGTCCTCGGGGTGGAACTCCCGGGAGACCAGCTTGTACGGCTTGGAGATGCGCGTGACGCTGGCCACCCCGGGGGTCGCCTCGAGGCGGGCCTGCAGCGACTCGCGACGCTTGCCGATCTCGCCGACGACGGCGATCACGGTGCGGTCGGCGCCCGCGTTCTCGAACGGCGTCAGCCCCTCGGCCAGGATCAGGCCCTTCACGCCGTTGACCTCGGCCTCACCGGCCCCGGTCCGCATCACCACGAACATCTGACTCAGTCGTCCTTCGAAGGGAGTGCAACCGCGGAGAACAAAAAAGCAGAGGTCCGAGACCTCTGCTCACCCGGCACGACCCGCCGACTCCGGGGCCTAGGCTCCGGGGGCGGTCATGCCGGGCAGGTAAAGAGATGGATGGCGTACATCGGTCCCACGACGGTATCGAAGGGACCCAAGTGTGTCAATTCGCGACGGCCCCCGCGGCGGGTCCCGTTTTCCAGCTGTGGGGCGACGGCGCCGGCAACGACTGACGCCGCATCCGGTTCCCGAATAGGGCCTTGACCCAAGGGCCTTGACCCCCGTGGGACGATCTGCGGCAACCGCGGATCACCCGCAGGAGGAGAACATGCCGAGAGCCGCCGGTAGTCGCCTCATCGTGGTCGCCTGCGTTGTCCTGCTGCTCGGCGCTTGCGGCGGGGGAGGAGGCTCGGTCACTCGCACGGCAGCCCAGCGGTTCGACGACGCCGTCGCACTGATCGCGAAAGCGTTCGGAAAGTCCACGGGCGAGGTGCGAGCCGGCTTCGAGACGAAGCTGCCGGCCGCGACGATCGACGATCTCGCCATCCAGGCCGAGCGGACGGCCGTCCGGGCGGCGGATCTCGAGCGAATCGCCGCGCAGAGGGCGCAGGATGCGCGAAGGCAGGCGATGATGGAAACGCTATACGGGGCCACCTGCGACTACATCGAGATCGCCGATGAGCTGGCTGCGACGCCCTCGGAGGATCGGTGGCCAAGGTTCGAGGCGATCCTCGTGGAGAAGCTCGCGGAGCACCAGCTCGACACCGGGTCCGCGAGTGTCACGGCGCTCAGCGAGGATGTCGCTGACCTGTTGAACATTCTGACTTCCAACTCGACGCGGCCCGTCGCGGACGTGGCAGTGGACCTGGCCTGCTTCCCCTCGTGACACGGGCTCCGTCCCTGGCCGCTTGACCCGGACAGAATCGCCGGCCGATGACAGCGGGTGGGCGCGAGATTTGACGCGTTCGCCCCACCGCTTCGACCCGCGCTCCGCTGGCACCCAGGCACGAGGACTCGCCCATGACCGACCGCGCCATCCCCGACCCCCGTGAGGGTGGGCGGGCGGACGCCGTGGGGCCCGACGACGTCCGCGCCCACACCGTGGACCCGCGGGTGACCCTGCGCTGAGCCCGGTCCGCGGCCGAGGGCGGGCGCGGCGGATGCTATGATCCCGGGCGCCGCACGGAGAGGTCGCATAGAGGTCTAGTGCAGCGGTTTGCTAAACCGCCGAGTGGGGTAACCTGCTCCGAGGGTTCGAATCCCTCCCTCTCCGCCAGACATATCGTGCGCCCGTAGCTCAGTGGATAGAGCACCAGCTTGCGGAGCTGGGGGTCGTGGGTTCGAATCCCGCCGGGCGCGCCAACACCCTGAACCGTCTTCCGACCCCGGAGTCGCCTCCGGGGTCGTTTCGTGTCCGTCAGTCGTGGTGCCCGGTGAGCGGCCCCAGCAGGCGGACGGCATCCGCCACGAGCGACGGGTGCGCGTCGATCCGCACGGCCACGGGGTGCGGCGTCGCCCCGATGCGGACCTCCAGCGCGCCTCCCGTCCCCGCCAGGCCGATCACGAGTGCTCGCGGCGCGATGAGCAGGTCCACGCCGTACTGCGCGGCCTGGGCGTCCGGCGTGGGATCCGTGGCGACCACCAGCTCGGCTGCCGTCAGGACGGCCACGCCGTTGTGGAGCTGCGGCGTCGGGTTGTCGAGGTCGCCCGCGGCCACCAGCATGGGCTCGCGCCCTCGATCGCGGACGTCGGATGAGTGCAGCACCGCCATCCACTTGTGGGGCATCGACCCGGGGTCACGCCCCGACGCATCCGGCACCGGGCTCGCGACCGGCGCGAAGGACCGGCGGAGCGGAAGCAGCAGATCCCGCAGCTCCGGCTGGCCGACGGTGCTGTAGCGGACGACGATGGACCCCTCCGGTCCGATGATCTCGATGCGGCCGTACAGCAGGATGGTGCGGTCGAGCACGGCGACGACGTCGGTGAACGGGATCATCGCCCGGACGTGCGCGCCGGCGGGATCGTCGATCCAGACGGCGATCCGGTCCCGGCCGATCGCCACGACCTCGGTAGGCGAGGTCACCCAGTCGGCGCGCCCGGTCCCGACGCTCCGGGCGGCGCGCGGGATCACGAAGACACGCTCCATCGGGATCTCGCCGACCACCGGGCCGAGGGCGGCGGCGGCACCGGGCGGGACCTCGGCGAGGTTGGCGGGCCGGTGGGGGAGTCGCTCGAAGCGCCTGGTGGAGAGCTCCTCGAGGTCGGCCGGGGTCGCCGGCAGCTCCCATCGTTCCGCCGGGTCGAGGGTCTCGCGGGCGCTGGCCCGGATGACCCGGGTCCCCGGCTCGCCCGGAGCTGGGCCCGAAATCGTGGGAATGGACAGCGTCGTCATGTCGTGATCTCCCGGCCCATGCTGCAGGACCTCGTTCCACCGTACGCCTCGTGGTCAACGACCGCCGCGCGCTGGGAGCCCCGGCACCGTACTGCCCTCGCGGACATTGCCGGGCCCGTTGCAACTGGGTACGGTGCGTCCGTGGGAACCGAGAGCGCCGCCGCCACCCGCGAACGCGCGCCCCTGCGATCAGCGGCGCCGGAGCGCGACGACGCCGCGAGCTGCACGCCGGGCTTCGACGTCAGCCTCGATCCGACCACCGTCGGCGTCCTCATGGGGCGGGCCGACGGCGGTACCCGCGAGCGCCTGACATCGATGCTCCAGGCCCGCCACGGCAACGCGGCGGTCCAGCGGCTCCTCGCCGGGGCGCCGTCGCTCCCCGTCCAGCGCTGGGCCGTGACGCTGCCCGCCGGCACGACCGACTGCGCCCGAGTCGTCTCGTACATGGACGCCAACAGCCCCCACCGCAGGACGAGTGGCTGGGCACGAACCAACGCCCGGTTCAGCTGGGGCGGCGACCCGTCCTACACCAGCGTCGACCGCGTGACAACCGCGACGGTCACCAGCCCCACGGTCACGCCCGCGGTCACCGTCGACATGCCGCGCTGGGCGCCGACCGACCCGGCCATGGCGGGCGCGTGGTCGGCGATGACCTCGAGCCTGCGCGCGCATGAGGCCGTGCACGAGGAGATCGCGACCCGCTGGGAGTCCACGCTCCGGTCGAACCTGTCGTCGCTCGAGGTCACGGTCGCCAACCGGAGCATCGGGACCTTCCGGGCGGCCGTCCAGGCCGAGTGGGACGGCTGGCTCGCGCAGCACCAGGCCGAGCAGACCGGCATCGACCCGTTCACGGCGGTCCTGGACTGCTCGGGCGGGCCGGGGGCGACCGCGGACTCGGCGCCCATCGCCGGCCTCGACGACGAGCCCGACCTCGGCGGCGGTTGACGGGGGCGGAGCACAGAGGCTGGCCGGGCCGCGGCATCCCCGCTCCGGTCGAGGGATCAGTCCTCGTCGGCCCCGGCCTCCGGGCGTTCGAGCAGGTCCATCGACGCCAGGAGGTCGATGTACAGGCCGCCGTCGAGATGGCCGAGCTCGTGCTGCATCGCCCGGGCCAGGAAGCCCTTGCCCTTGAGCTTGAGCTTCTTGCCGTGCCGGTCGCGTGCCTCGAGCGAGGCCGACATCGCCCGCGAGGTCGGCGCGAAGTAGCCGGCGAGCGAGAGGCAGCCCTCGGAGTCGTCCTGGAAGCCGTCGGTCCGGAGCATCACCGGGTTCACGAGCTCCCAGAGGTGGCCCTCGATCTCGATGACGCAGACGCGTTCCGGCCGCCCGACCTGGTTGGCCGCGAGCCCCACCCCCGGTGCCGCCCGCATGGTGTCGATCATGTCGTCGATGAGCCGCCCGAGCGCCCGGTCGAATTCTCATGTCCCTCGT
>JANNHX010000417.1:0-7428 GCA_031404615.1 Chloroflexota bacterium | reverse complement strand
CTCGAGAGACGCCCGAGCGATGAGCGGGATCGGATGCCGATGCACGCCGTCGAGCCAGCCGCGAACGTCGCGCTCCAGCGCGTGCAAGAGGGGGGAGCCATCGCACCGGCAGCGAGCTCGGTCTCGGTGACCATGGTCCCGGTCTCGGGAATGGTCGAATCTCCGGCTATCGCCATCTCTCTCCTCTCCCAGCGCCCCGACCCTCCGGGGCCAACATGGTCCCGGCGCGGGAGCAAGCGTGCATCTGGTGTCGAGTGTGTTGTCAGACAACAGACGTCGAACCTTGCAGTATGGTAGCGGGCAGGTCAAGAGGCCGTGACGTCCTTGTTGCAACACCGGCTCTCCAGGACCTGCGGCTGCACGACCTCTCCGCTTGACGGAGCGGGATGCCCTCTCCTATCATGTTGTCTGTTGTCTGACATCTAGCGGGCTTCACCTGTGATCGTTCGTGACCGTCGATCCCTCGCCATCCAGGTCCGCGGCGAGCTGGAGGACACCATCCGCAATGGCGAGCTGCGGCCCGGCGATCAGCTGCCGTCGGAGGCAGACCTCGTAGCCCGGTTCGGCGTGGCCCGAACGACCGTCCGCGAGGCCCTCAAGCTCCTGGAGCAGGATGGCCTGCTCCACGTGCAGCACGGCGTCGGCCGGTTCATCGCCCCGACGGTCGAGCGGCCGGTCACCCGCCTCGAGACCGTGACGGAGCTCATGGCATCCCTGGGCTACGAGGTGACCAACCGGGTCCTCGAGGTGGCCCAGACGGGTGCCGACGACGCCACCGCCACGGCCCTCCAGATCCAGGCCGGGGCCGACGTGATCCGCTTGGAGCGCGTCCGGTTGCGCGGGGACGAGCCGCTGATCTACTCGATCGACGTGGTCCCGCTCGACCTGCCGGGGGTGACGATCGGCGGAGTCGACTGGAGCGGCTCACTCGGCGAGATCCTGGCAGCGAGCGGACACGTCATGGCGACGGCCCTCGCGGACATGCGGGCCTGCCTGCTCCCGCCCGGCGTCGCCGACCGGATCGGCTCGCAGCCCGCAACCCCCTGGCTGCTGATGGTCCAGACGCACCTCACGGACGATGGCCGACCCATCATCTACTCCCATGACTACCACCGCGGCGACCTGTTCACGTTCCAGGTCCTGCGCCGTTCCGACCCTGCCAACCAGAGGAGCCAAGCATGACGCTAAGCGAGCGCCACCCCGCGGACGTTGCCGCGGACGAGATCCCGGCGGAGACGGTCGTCCGCTGGCATGCGGACATCGCAGACGAGTTGCGCGAGTCGTTCGAGGCCTGCCTGCCCGGCAACCGCTTCACCCTCGGCCCGCGCCTGCTGGCGTTCGAGCAGGAGTTCGCCGCGTACTGCGACAGCGCACACGGGATCGGCGTCAGCAGCGGAACGGCCGCCCTCGCGCTTGCCCTGCGGGCCCTCGGAGTGCAGCCGGGCGACGAGGTGATCACCGTCCCCAACACCTACGTCGCCACCGCCTTCGCGATCACGTACGTCGGTGCGATCCCGGTCTTCGTGGATGTGGACCCAGTGACCGCCAACATGGACCCGGCCCGGGTGGCCGCAGCCGTCACCGAGCGGACGAAGGCGATCATCCCGGTCCACCTGTGGGGCCAGGCGGTCGACATCGACGGAGTCCGCGCCGCCGCTCCCGGGATCCCGATCCTCGAGGATGCCGCGCACGCCCACGGAGCCACCTACAAGGGACGCAAGGTCGGCAGCCTGGGCGAGATCGCGGAGTTCAGCTTCTACCCGAGCAAGGTCATGGGCGCGCTCGGCGACGGCGGGATGATGACGACCAGCGACCCGGAGCTCGATGCACACCTGCGCCAGCTCCGCTACATGGGCCAGGTCGGCGTCAAGCACAAGCACGTCGCGCTCGGCTACCAAGAGCGCCTGGACGAGATGCAGGCGGCGTTCCTGAGCATCAAGCTCCGCCACCTCGAAGCTCAGATCGCGGGGCGACGGCGGGTCGCGGACCGCTACACGGAGCTGCTCGCCGGCACGCCCTTGGTGACGCCGGCGCCGGACGTGACCGGGCGCCATGTGTACTACATGTATACGGTGCGGGCCCCGCGCCGCGAGGAGCTCCGCGCGTACCTCGACGAGCGCAAGATCCGAACCCAGCTCATCTACCCCACGCTGGTACCGGACCAGGGGGCGTATGCCGACCTCCCGTGGCGCGCGTCGGATCCGCTCGAGGTCGCTCGCTCGCTTGAGCCCGAGATCCTGTGCCTGCCAATGTTCGCGGAGCTGACCGACGCCGAGGTCGACCGGGTCGGCCTGGTCATCCGCCGCTTCTACGGCGTCGACTGACATGCGGCTCGTGGTCCTGGGCGGGAGCGGGAGCTCCACGCCAGAGCTTGCGGACGCCCTCGCGGCGTGGCCCGGCGGCCTCGATCGCCGGCCCGAGCTCGAGGTCGTCCTCGTCGGTCGTGACGCTGCCAAACTGGAGCTCGTCGCCGGCGAGTTCCGTGCCCGGGCCGGTCACGCCGGCCCGGCCCTCGGCGTCTCGAACGAGACGGACCGGGCTCGTGCGCTCGACGGTGCGGACGTCATCCTCAATCAGGTCCGGGTTGGCGGCCTGGACGCCAGGGCGTTCGACGAGACCTTCCCCTGGGAGTTCGATATCCCGGGCGAGGAGACCATGGGGCCCGGCGGGTTCGCGAACGCGAGCCGGACGGTCCCGGCCCAGGCGGCCACGTGGAACGACGTGATGAACCGTTGTCCATCTGCCCTCGTGGTAAACCTCACCAACCCGGCCGGCATCGTCCAACAGGCCGCGCAGGCTGGCTGGCCCGAGCTCCGGATCGTGTCGGTGTGCGACGCGCCCGCAGCCTTCATCCGCTCCGTGGCCGGCCGCCTCGGGCAACCGGCGGAGGAGGTGGCCCGTCGCTACATCGGCCTCAACCACTGCGGCTGGTACGTGCCCGAGGACGCTGCCGAACTGGAGCCCCTGGCCGACCTCGTGTCGGGGATGGACCCGGGTGTGGTCGCCGCCCACCAGGCGCTCCCCACGCCGTACGTGCGCTTCTACGTCGACCCCGGTCGCCAGCTCGAGGCGCAGCGCGGCCGGGAGAGCCGGGCCCAGCAGCTCAAGGCGATCGACGCCGCCCTGCTCACCGCCTATGCCGCCGGCCCGTCGGGCGAGCGGGAGCGGCGGGGTGCCGTCTGGTACTCACTCGTCGTCACGCCGCTCATCGATGGCTGGCTCCACGGCTCGGAGACACCGCAGGTGCTCGGCGTCCGCAACGACGGGCGCGTGCCGGAAGTCCCAGCCTCGACCATGATCGAGGTCGCCCACCTCGTGCGTCCCGGCCGGCTCGAGCCGCTGGATGCGCCGGCGCGCCCGGCCCTGCCGTCGCTGCTGATGGCTCGCCACGGGACCTACGAGGCGCTCGCCGCGCAGGCCGTGGCACCGGGCGCGGCACCGGGCGCGGGTCTCCGCGCCCTCCTCGCCAACCCGATGGTCGACGGCCTGCCCCGCGCAGCCGGGCTGCTGGCCGCAATCGAGGCATTCTCGCCCCGCGGCTGATCTCCGGCCACCTCCTGAACCTATCTCCCGCACGAGAGGACCACCCGTGAAGCAGTTCAGCGCACCCGCCGGCATCGAGGTCGGGTTCAACCGCGCCGGCCCCGCCATCGGGCCCGGAATCCGGGTCGACCAGTACGCGACCCGCACCCTGGGGGCGATGTCGCCCGTCACCGCCGAGCCCGCGTCCGCGACGTCGCGGCGCATCCAGTACTGGATGGTCAACGGCACCGTGAAGGAAGCCGACGCCTCCCGCGTGGACCCGACGATCTGCTACGACTTCACCTACCTGCCGGATCGCCCCGTCGGCTTGGAGCGGACCAAGACGTTCGGGCACTCGCACCCGCGTCCGGGTCCGGGCAGGATCGGACTGGCCGAGATCATCGAGGTCCTCCACGGCACGATCGGCTTCATCGTCGCGGACCTGCTCCCCGGTCCACGGTCCACCTTCGCGGCCCTCATCGTCGGGAAGCCCGGCGACACGATCATCCTCCCGCCACAGCTCTCGCATGCCAGCTGCCAGCTCGGCGGCGGCACCGCGGTCTTCAGCGACGTCATCGACCGCCGGATGATCACCGGCGTGCTGCCGGCCGACTACGACCAGGTGCGGGCGGCCAAGGGCATGGCCTACTACGTCAACCTCGACGGCAACGGCCGGCCGAACCCGAACTACCTCGATGTCGCGCCGCTCCAGCGGTTCACCGCCGAGGAGTGGTCCGGACCGGCGTCGGACCGGCCGCTCTACCAGGACTACGTGGAGCACCCGGAGCTCTTCGCGTGGATCACCGACCCGGACCTGTTCCCGGCGAAGTACCCAGAGCTTTGGCAGCGTGTCGAGGGCGTCGTCGCTGGCCTCAACGCGGTCGAGGCAACGACGGCGTGACCGCCGAGGCAATCTCGCGGGGCATGCGCGCGGAGATCGAGGAGCAGCCTGCGGTCCTCCAACGCTGCCTCGTCGATGGGGCCGCGGAGATCGCGGAGGCGGTCGCGCTGATTCGGGCGACAAAGCCCGAGCTGATCCTTGTTGCGGCCCGTGGCTCATCCGCCTACGCGGGCATGTACCTGCGGTCGCTCACGGCGGCCCACCTGGGCATCCCGGTGATCGGCGGCGCACCCTCGGTGCACACCGTCTACGGCCGCTCGATGACCTGGCCGCGCGCCGTGCTGATCGCCATCTCCCAGTCCGGTCAGGGACCCGACGTCCTGACCGTCGTCGAGGATGCGGTCAACGCCGGTGTCCCCTCGATCGCCATCTGCAACGACCCCGACTCGCCAATGGCCCAGGCAACCGACGTCGTGATCCCCTGCCGCGCCGGGCCCGAGGCGGTCACCGCGACCAAGAGCTACCTCGCCGAGGTCGCGCTGAGCGCGGCCCTCGTCGCAGGCTGGGCCGACAGCGAGGCGCTCCGCCTGGGGCTTGAGCGTGCTCCGGAGGCCGTCGAGGCCACGGTCCGCGCCGCCGCGTCGTGGCTCGGTGAGGGTCCCGGCGCCGAGCTCGTCGAGGCCCTCGCGACGGCGGACCGGGCGCTCGTTGTATCACGGGGGCACGACCTGGCCACGGCCTACGAGGTCGCCCTCAAGATCGCCGAGACCGGGGGCGTGATGGCGACCGGCATGTCGGCCGCGGACTTCCTCCACGGCTTCGTCGTCCTGGCCACTGGCGCGACGCCGCTCCTGGCGATCCGCCCCGACGGCGCCGCGGGCCCTTCGGTGGATCGAGCCTTGGAGGGCGCCGCTCGCTACGGAGCCCGGCAGTGGGTCATCGGCGGCGGAGAGGTCGCGGGCATCGACAGCGCACTGTCAATCGGCACGGACCTCCCGACCGACCTGTCGCCGCTGGTCTTCCCGGTTCCCGGACAGCTCGCTGCCGAGATGGCGGCGCGCCGTCGCGGCCGGGACCCCAACCGGCCCGACGGCCTGGTGAAGGTGATCCGGACCTACTGAGCTCGCCC
The DNA here is from genome assembly GCA_031404615.1 of Chloroflexota bacterium. Lineage (GTDB taxonomy): Bacteria > Chloroflexota > Limnocylindria > Limnocylindrales > CSP1-4 > CAIXZV01. The sequence continues at coordinate 1,936 of JANNHX010000417.1, read as the reverse complement.
GCAACGCCGTCTCTTGCGTCGGGATCACACCAGCATGGAGCACACATGATCGACCTGGGTACCGAGGCCCTGTACGGTCTCGTCGATGTGGGCGGCACCAAGGTGGTCGCCGGCATCGCGCGGGGCGGCGAGATCCTTGCGACGCGACGGGTTGACGCGGACGTCGCCGAAGGATCGGACGCGGTCATGCGCCGGATGGCCGCCGTCATCCGCAACGTCCAGGTCGACCTCGGCCTGGCGGATGTCCCGCTGATCGCGATCGGGGCCAGCGTGCCCGGCCCCAACGACCTCGAGAACGGCATCGTCCTTGCCTCGCACAACGTCGGCTGGTTCAACTACCCCTTCGTCGAGCGATTCGGGAAGGAGCTCGGCGGTATTCCCGTGTTCATGGACGACGATGCGAACTGCGCCGGCGTCGGCGAGGCGCGCTTCGGAGCCGGGATCGGCTTCCGGCACCAGGTCTACATCACGGTCAGCACCGGGGTCGGCGGCGCCGTCATCGTCGACGGCTCGATCTATCGTGGCTGGCAGGGCATTGCCGGCGAGGTCGGCCACATCCCCGTGCTTCCCGACGGTCCCAGCTGTCCGTGCGGCAATGTCGGGTGCGTTGAGGCCCTGGCGTCTGGTCCCGCGATCGCCCGCCGGGGGGCCGCCCTGTTCGTCCAACACCAGTCACCGCTGCTGGAGGAATTGACCGGCGGTGACGCGGCTCGGGTCACCACGCAACTCGTGTTCGAGGCCGCCAGGTCGGGCGATCCCAGCTGTCTCGCGATCATCGATGAGGCGAGCCGCTACCTCGGGATCCTCACGGCGACCGTTGCCCAGATCCTGAACCCGGAGGTGATCATCTTCGGGGGCGGGGTCATGAACCAAGCCGACATCCTCCTGCCCCGGATCCAGGCGGAGATGCGCCGGCACGTGTACGCCGTTCACCTCCAGGGGCTGGCCCTGAAGAAGGCTGTCCATGGCGACCGGAGCGGCCTGTACGGGGCATTGGGGCTGGCGATCGAAGGCGTCGGCGCAGCGTGACATCGCTCGCCTCCCCGGTGTCTCCGACAGCTCCGGCACCGTCGCGCCCGACCCGTCGTCGGCGTCCATGACTTGGGCCGACCTCGTTCCGGAGCTCCCGTCCGAGGGCGTCCCGGTCAGCTTCCTGGTTGACTACGACGGCACGGTCGCGATCGATGACGTCGGTGATGTCCTGGTCGGCCGGCACGTTGCCGACCAGGAAGAGGTTCGCAGGATCTTCCGCGCCCAGGAGGAGGGACTGCTCGGATCACGCGACGTGACCCGCTGGGACATGGACGTCCTGCCACGCGACGCCGAGCTTCTGCGCCGCGAGGCCGCGCAGGTTCCCCAGGACGAAGGCTTTCCCGCCTTCGTTCGCGCCGCCCGAGCGGCCGGCGCGCTCGTGGAGGTGGTGAGCGACGGCCTCGGCTTCTACGTGGCCTCGAACCTCACGCGCCTCCATCCGTCCCTGGCGTCGCTCCCGGTGGCCACGAACGCCAACCTCGTGAATGGCCCGGAAGGTGTCAGCTTTCCGTACGGCCACGCGACCTGCCGCGTTTGCGGAACGTGCAAGCGTGAACGCGTGCGGCTCCATGGCGTCGGCGGGCGCGTGGTGGTCTTCATCGGCGACGGCGCGAGCGACCGGTACGCCGCGCACCATGCGGACCTGGTGTTCGCTAAGAGCACGCTGCTCACCTGGGGTCGGGCGACCGGCCGTGCGTTTCTCCCGTGGGTCGAGTTCACCGAGATCGGGGAATGGTTCGCGGGGGCGCTGCTCGATGGGCGGCTTCCGGCTTCAACCGGCGACCTGGCCCGGTGGCGAGCGGAACACGGGTCACGGATGCCCGGGTTCATTTGCGGTCCGGAGCGCTGGGGCGACGGCCGACGGACTCCCGATCCGTCCATCCACGACCCGATCGACACCTGA
>JANNHX010000416.1:0-4301 GCA_031404615.1 Chloroflexota bacterium | reverse complement strand
GGTCATCGCCGCCTGGCGTCGCGGCGACGTCATCCCCAACGACCACGCCCTGTACCTCGGGATGGCCGGCTTCGGAAGCCCGACGGTCGTTCGCGAGCGGATCGAGGCCGCCGATGCCCTGCTGGTCCTCGGGTCGCGGCTCAACGAGCCCACGACCTTCGAGTACCGGGTCCCCGTCATGGGGCAGCGCTGGATGCACGTGGACCTCGAGCCGCGCACGACCCCGGTGGGCTTCGCCTCCGCGCCCGAGCTCGCCGTCCGCGCTGACGCCCGCGCATTCCTGCGTGCGGCCAACGCGCGCCTGAAGGAGGCCGTCCTGCTGGCGGCGCCGGTCATGGCACGCGACGCGAACAACGCCGCCGACCGTGCCGCCTGGGAGGCCGCCGCCGTCGTGGACGACGGCGACTGGTCCGGCCCGGGTGTCCACCCCGGCAAGATCATCGCGGACCTGCGCCGGCTGCTGCCGGAGGACGCCATCGTCACCACGGACGCAGGCGCGTTTGGTGGCTGGGCGGCGCGCGGGTTCCGGTTCAAGCGGCCGGGGACATTCCTCGGACCTACGTCCGGCGCCATGGGCTACGGCTTTCCTGCGGCCCTCGCGGCCGCGCTCGTGCATCGCGAGCGGCGGGTCGTGGCGCTGGTGGGGGACGGCGGCATGGGCATGACGCTCGCCGAGGTGGAGACCGCGGTGCGCGAGGGCGCCCACGTCGTCACCATCGTCTTCGACAACGAGCGCTACGGGATGATCCGCGGCCACCAGGACCGGCAGGGGAGCCCCATGTCCCCCGGCACGGACCTCGGGCCACTGGACTTCGCCGCCGCCGCTCGCGCCTGCGGGGCGCGTGGCGTGCGGGTGGACAGCGACGCTGCCTTCGAGCCGGCGCTGCGCACTGCGCTCGCCGCCTCGGGGCCCACGGTGATCCAGGTCAGTTTGGACCGCCGCTGGGCGAGCGTCGACCGGCCGGCGTACGAAGAGGGCGTGTGACCCGCCCGACGCTCCACCTCGTTCCCGAGGCGACCTGGGAGGCGCACGACCCGGCGACCCCGTACCTGCCGGCCGCATACCCGGCGGACGGGTTCGTGCACTGCACCGACGGCGACGACGAGATGGTCGCCACCGCCAACCGGTTCTACCGGGCCGAATCGCAGCCGTTCCTGCTGCTCACGTTCGACCTCGAGAGAACGGGGAGCCCGTGGCAGTTCGACGACCCGGGCCAGGTCTATCCGCACGTCTACGGCCCGATCGACCCCGCCTGCGTTCTCGAGGTGCGGCGGTTCGTCCGGGACGCCGACGGGACGTTCACCGGGATCGTCGCCCGCTAGGCCTCCGGCCTGGACCCGGGGGCGGCCGGCGGCGCCGATCTCCGCGGCGCGGTCCGGGGCAGCAGGATCGCCGCCAGGACGCCCGAGAGTGCGGTGAAGACGACGGCGAGCGCGAGCGGCAGAGCCACGCCCGAGACCACGAGAGCCCCGCCGATCGCCGCGCCGAACGGGTAGCCCACGAAGTTGATCGCCATCGAGACCGCGAACGCCCGGCCCATCCAGGCCTGGTCCGTGCGCCGCTGGCGGAGCGTGAACAGCGCGACGTCCATCGGCCCGTTGAGGAACCCTGAGACGGCCATGACGGCAATGACGACCGGCAGCACCGGCCAGGCGAGCAGGAGCACGGTGCTCGCGGCCATGCCGAACATCGGCCACACCAGCATCGACCGCTCATGGCCCTGCGTCCGCCATCGACCCGCGATCAGGGCGCCGATCCCACCCGTGACCCCGGACACGGCGAACACGAGGCCAACCACCGCCTCACCGAGCCCCAGGTCCTGGAGGATCAGCACGGGGAGCACGATCGTCACGATGCCCCAGCCCAGGTTGAGGACCGCCAGCGAGACGCCCAGGGCCCGCAGCGTCGGGTTGCGCAGCGTGTAGAGCAGGCCCTGCCAGGCGTCGACGAGGAGCTTGCCGGTCGAGGCGGTCTCGGTGACCGGGTCGACCGTCCCGACGAACACGAGCGCCGCGACGCCGAACAGCGCGGCGATCACGAGCAGCGTCGCGGGTCCGCCGACCGCCTGCGTGAGGAGGCCCGCCGCCGGTGGCCCGATGAGCGTGGCGATGACGTAGCCGTTCGCGTCGAACGCGTTGGCCCGCTCCCAGAGCCGCTTCGGGACGATGATCGGGAACAGGGTCCGCAGCCCGACGGAGCTGAGCGGCGCCGTGAGGCCCGCAACCGACGTGACCAGCACGAGGACGAGCGGGGTGAGCGTGCCAGTGAGGGCGAGGGCCGCGATCAGCACCAGCGAGGCGGCCCCCACGAGCTGGTCGAGGATGATCAGCCGCGTCCGGCCGTGCCGGTCCAGCAATGCGCCGACGACCGGGGAGATGAGCAGGCCCGGCACGATGCTCACGAACGTCACGACGCCGGCGAGGGCCGGGGAGTCGAACCGGTCGAGGGCGAACAGGACGAGCGCGACGCCCAGCATGCTGCCGCCGATCCGGCTGAGCGACATGCCGAGCAGGATCCGCCCGAAGGTCGGGATCTGGAGCAGCGCGCGATAGGACGGCGGCGGTTCGGCTCGGGGCATCGTCCCGACGCTAGCAGACCCGGCCCAGCTCAGGCGTCGCGCTGCCTCGACTTCCGGGCGTGCTTCGGGTCGCGCGCGTGCTTCGGGTCGCGCGCGGCCACTTCGCCCCACGAGTCGGTGATCTGCTTGAAGACCTTGCCCATGCCCGGGCGCATCAGCTCGCGCCGCGCCGCCTCGGCGTCATGGTCGCGGCGGCGCGCGCGCTCGGCCTCCCGCGCGTCGAGCTCGAGGGAGGGGTCAGGCGCGTCGTCGTCGGGCTCCGGGTCGCGAGGCATGGGCGCATGGTCCGGCGGCGCGGCCGGTTCGTCAACGGCCAGGTGCACCGCTCTGGCATCCTTGGGGGCCGATGATCTCCGCTTCCCGGCCCCACGGCGCCACCTCCGCCCTGTCCGGCGCCCCGCTGGCGGCGCTGCTGGTGGTCGCCCTCGCGACGCGGCCGCAGCTCGCCGCGATCGGGCCGATGGCGGACTCGATCATCGCGGACCTCGGGGTCTCGCACGCGTTCGTCGGGTTGCTGACCACGATCCCGGTGCTGTGCATGGGCGCGTTCGCGCTGTTCGGGCCATCGCTCGCGCACCTCGTTGGGGTCCGGGCCGGCATCGGGCTGAGCATCGGCGTCCTGGTCCTGTTCGGGGTCCTGCGCGCGATCGCGCCCGGCGCGGTCTCGATCCTGCTGCTCACGTTCGGCGTCGGCGTGGGCACCGGCGTGGTGGGGCCGATTCTGCCGATGTTCGTCCGCGGCCGCCTGCCGTCGCGCATGGTCGCGGGCACCGCCGCCTACGCCGCCGGCACGATCCTGGGCGCCGGCGTCGGGAGCGGGATCGCCGTCCCGCTCGAGACGGTGACCGGGAGCTGGCGCGGCTCGCTGCTCGTGCTCTCGGTGCTGTCAGCCGCCGCGCTCGTGGTCTGGCTCGTGCTCGTGCGCGGGGTGTCGGCGCCGCGCGCGGTCTCGTCCGCCCTCGCCGCCAACCGAGTCGCCGATCTCGCCGCTGGTGTTCCCTCCGCCACGGCCCCGCCCCGCCCGCGCGTCGAGGTTCCCGCGCTGCCCTGGCGCCGGCTCGTGGCCTGGGCGATCGGACTGCTGTTCGGCCTCCAGTCATGGCTGTACTACGGGACCAGCGCCTGGCTCGCGAACGTGTACGTGGAGCGCGGCTGGGATCCCATGGGGGCCGCGGCCCTGCTGACGCTGATGAGCCTGGCGAGCCTGAGCGCGATCGTGCTCGTCCCGCACCTGTCCGGCCGGGGCGCGTCGCGGCGGACCCTGCTCGTCGCCGGGGCGGGGCTGAGCGCCATCGGGCTGGTCGGGATCACGGTGGTGCCGGACCCGGCAGTCCTCTGGACCGCGTGCATCGGGCTCGGCCTCGGCGCGACGTTCACGCTCGTCCTGACGCTGCCGACGGACATCAGCGACGACGCGCGCGAGGTCGGCGGCGCCGCCGCGATGATGCTGCTCGTGGGCTACCTCATCGCGTCGGTCGCCCCGTTCGTGCTGCCCTCGATGAACTCGCGCCCGAGCGTGACGAGGGCATCGGGTCGCTCGGCTGGCGAGAGCTGGGTCAGGGCGCGCAGCCGTTCCGCCAAATCCACAGGTTCCTCCGGTTCGGGGTCATGGTTGTAAAGCGGCCTTCACGTTTGCGCGCTTCGACGTCCGGATATGACCCCATTGCGGACCCAGGGCGCTAGTGTGCATTGTCCCACAATGCCGCAACATATCGGATACAT
>JANNHX010000415.1:0-4788 GCA_031404615.1 Chloroflexota bacterium | reverse complement strand
GCACGTCCTTCATGTCGTTCTCGGCGGCGTTGACACCGCCGAGCATCGAGAGGATGGCGACGACGGTCGTGCCCGCGCCCGCCTGGCCGCGGTTGTACAGGCTGAAGAGGCGGGACGCCGGGCTGGCGGCGCCCGTGATCGCGCTGGATGGGACATAGGTGACGCTCGCCACCGTGCCCGCGAAGGGCGCGATCGCGACCGGAGTCGTGGCGTCGGCGGCGATGGTCACCGCTGGCACGCTGGCCGTGGCCATGTAGTCGACGCCACCGGGCAGGAGGGTGGTCGGGTCCACCGGGACCCAGCGACCGCTGGCGTCGGCCGCGACGACGGTCCCGGGCGTGGCGGTGGGAAGGATGTCGGGCATCGAGCTACTTCTCCTTTCGGGACGGCCTGGGGGCCTTGTTCGGCATCGACCCGGACACCGGCTCAGCTACGGCCCGGGCCGCCTCGCCGACGTCCTGACTGTCGACCAGGACGCGGGTGGCGAAGTCGGTCTCGTCGGCCTGCTGGCGTGCCGTGTCGTCCACGGCTACCGGCCCAGGGCGAATGCCCTTGGGGCCGCCCGAGTCATGGATCTCGGGCGCGACGACGAGCGGGCCGTGCGGGTCGGCCTTGCCGGCGTTGGTCGGCGGCAGGAAGTCGCCGGGCTGCGGATCGACGGCCGCGTCGCGCAGCGCGTTGCCTGTTCGTGTTGGTCCGGCGTGGTCCCGGGCGTCGGTGGAAGGCTTGTATGCCATCGGATCTCCGTGTCCGCAGTGGCCGGGCGGCACCCGGCCACTGCGGCTGATGGGTCTAGGCCTTCAGATCGATGGCGCGGGCGACTGCGGCCGCCTTCGTCGCCTTGAGCGCGATGGCCGCGACCATCTCGACCTCGCCCGTCTTCACGGCACCGGCCGTGTTGAAGTCAGGGAGCCACTGGCGGATCGGCTGGCCGCCGACGAGGCTGATGCCGTGAACGCCGTCGAGCCCGAGGCGGACGGCGTAGATGTCGGTCAGGCCGTTGGCATCGACCGGGATGACGTCGGTCACCCCGCCCGCCACCTGGCCGGGATCGATGAGCGGGACGCCGTTGTACGTCTCGACCGGGACGCCGAACGAGTTGACGGTGCGCTCCCAGTAGCCGGCCCGCCGGGCGGCGCTGCGGATCTTGGCGATGGCCGCCATGTTGGCGAAGATCGCGCCGGCCGGGCCGTCGAGCTGCGCGAGCAGGACGTCGACGTCGTCCATGAGGGTGAACGACTTCGCCTCGTCGAGCCCGGACCAGACGCCGGTGATGCCGAAGGCGGCCCACTCGGCGGCCGTGATCTCGGTCGCGGTGCCGGTGAGGGCGACGCTGAGGCCGTCGAAGCTCACCCCGCCGCCCGAGTCGCCGTTGATGAACGCGTCGTTGAACAGCGCCTTCGCGGCCTTGGCCTTCTGGGTGATCTGGAACGCCACCTCCGCGCCGCGGGCGATCTCGGCGAGCACGCGGTCGATCTGGAAGCTGCCACCGAAGGGCTTGAGGTCGACCGTGACCTGCGTCTTGGTGGCCTCCTGCGGCACGTACTCCGCGTTGATCGCGCGGAAGGCGGCCGTCGGCTGGGTCACGAGCCGGGTGTAGCCGTAGGTCAGCGTCGAGCCGCCGCCGGCCGGGTTGACCACGTCATCGAAGGTGAGGTGGTCGAAGATCCACGAGCTCTTGCGGAACTCGTCGATGACGTTGCGGTCGATGTCGCTCGCGGCGTTGAGGGCCGCCTGGGCGAGAGTCACAGGCATGGCGTGTGTCAGTCCTTTCCATCGCCCAGGGTGCTGGGCCTGTTTCAGTGCTTCGCGTAGTGGTCCGCGATGGACCCCGCGAGGTCGCGAGGCTGGCCGGCGGGCCCGGTCTGGGCGCCGCGGGTCGGGGTTCCGGCCACGGCCGGGGTGAACATCTCGGGGATGTCCTTCTTGAGCTGCTCGACGGCCTTGTCGAGATCGGTGACCTTGCCGGCCTCGTCGACCTTGAGGCCTGCGATGAGGTCCGACCGCAGAGCGAGGTCGAGGAGCGTCTCGTTCGTGGCCCCGGCCACGCGGAGGGCCGCTTCGACGCGGACGGACCGGATGCTCGTCTGCCACTTGGCCCGTTCCGCAGCCGTCGCGGCGTTGGTGGCCTCCTTGACCGCCCTCTCGGACTCCGTCAGGCCAGCGGCCCGCAGGGTCTCGAGCTCGGTCTGCGCAGCCTTGAGCGCGTCCTGGGCGTCCTTCGCGGTCTTCCGCTCGGCGGCGATGGCGCGCTTGCCGGCCTCTCCGATCTCGGGCTCGCCTGTCGCGGGCGGCACGGGAGTGGCGGGGGGCGTCGCGGGAGGTGTCGCGGGCGCTCCGGCGGCCGGGGGAGTCGCTCCACCGGATGCGGGCTCGCCATCGAAACAGACTCCCGACTCGCGGGCGCTGATCGAACCGTGGAAGGGGACCCGGTACGCGGCCCAGGCGGGGCCCGTCGGGTAGCTCTGGGTCGGCATCGCGCCGACCGCGGGGAGCATCGCGCTCCCGGGAGTGGTCGTGCTGGGCATGATGTGGCTAGTTGCCTCCTTGCGCAAGTGCTGAATGGTCGGCCGGGTTCACCGGCATCGTTCCTCGCGGCACGTCCGGCGGGGGTTCGGACGGGGCCTCGGCGAGCGCCGCGTCTCGCATCTCTCCGATCCGGAGGATTTGCCTCGGGCTGAAGCCGAGTGCCTCCCAGCGCACCACGTCGGGGATGCCCATCGCGCCCCACTTGCTGACGGCGTCCGTGTGGACGGCCTCGGACTGGCTCTCGTGGGGTGCCCACATGATCTCGGCGCCCATGTCGTCGCCGCGGGGGTCGCCGCGCCAGGCGAAGTTGAGGCGGAACACCTCCTCGAGCGGCTCGCCGGTATAGACCTGCGAGTCCGCGACCTTGGCCACGAGGGTGGCCTCAGCCGACTTCAGCGACTCGCCAGAAGGCGGCTGGCCGGACTGCGGAAGCAGGAAGTGGTACGGCGTCTGGCTGTTCGAGCCGAGCGCCTGTGTCTCGGAAGCGATGCCGGCGATCAGCGGCGCGAGGTCGGTCTGCTCGAACTCCCCGAACTCTGGCTGGATGTCCTTCGCCGTGGGGTCCTCGGGGTCGGGCGGTGGCAGGATCCACAGGCGGTCCACGGCGGCCTTGAACGGCTCGATCGGCTGGCCCGTCTTCTCGTCGATCTCGACCTGCCAGTTCTTGAGCCAGCGCTGGCGGAAGGCGGCGAGATCGGAGGCGTTGACCATGTCGGCGCGCAGCTTGTTGATGACGTCCTGGTTGCTCATGACCGGGGTGAGCTCGGACTGCCCGTCGTCGGGACCGACGGACCCGGGGAGCGTCCGGCCGTAGGCATCGAGCACGACTCCGGTGAGGCGGGGACGGTTGACCAGCGGCACGATCGGGACCACGCCGAGCTTGTTGACGACCGGCCACGCCTCGCCCGGGATCTCGTCGCGGGTCCACTGCGCGACCCGGCCCCAGCCCGCGACGCTGAAGTCGGTCCACGACTGCGCGCTCTTGAGCTTGTAGATGCCGTCGGGCAGGTAGAGCTCGGCGCGATAGCGGCCGTCGTCGCCGATCCACCGCTTGAGGGCGGCGCGGCGCTTCCAGCTCTTGCCGGGCTCCGTCTCGACGACGACCTGGAGCGGCGACTCGATCGTTGCCTCGGGTTCGCCGCTGACCGGATCCGGCCAGACGAGGATGTAGGCAAGGCCCTTGACGAGCATCTCGGTGAACGCCGTCTGCGACTCGGAGTCCAGCCGGTTGCGCTGCCACCAGTCCCAGGCGTCGACGGATCCCGCGTCGTGGTCGCCGATGCGGATCCCCTGCACCTTCAGCCGCTGGCGGTGTGTGTTCACGACCAGGGACATGAAGTTGGAGCTGAACACCCGGAAGCGGTCGCCGAACGCGGCGCGGAAGGTGTCGGACACGAACGCGAGGGGCTGCCGGCCGGCGTAGTAGGCCTCGTATCGCTCCATCCGGTCGCGCCGGGCGTCGAGGCGGGCGCCAAGACGGGCCAGCCACCAATCGAGAGAGCCGGGCTTGAGCGTGACGGGCTGCATCGGGTCGATCATGGTCAGAACCCCACCGCGTGACGTGGCTTGCGAACGAACTGGACCGGCGCGTCGAGCAGCGCCATCGGGATGGCGCGGACGAGGGCAACGCCACCGGGGTTCGCGTGCGTCTTGGAGCGCTCGACCTTCATGCCCCGGTCGGTGAGCTTGGCCATCGTGTTGGCGACGTGCTCGGCGAGGACCGCGTCGTCGTCATGGACGAGGCGCCCGGTCGTGATGAGCTCGAACGTCGTCATGGACGGCGGGGCCATGTGGGCCGCCGTCATCGACAGCTCGACGATGTTCAGGCCGTCGTCGGCCAGCGTGTCCGCCGTCTCGCCGAGGGACGCGCGATCGAGCGCAAACGCAGGACCGGGAATCGGCCGCTTCGTCTTCGGATCGGCGACCGCCGGGCGCGGGTACGTGGACCGGAGAACGCGGCAGTAGGCGCGCAAGGCCTCGGTCGACACGATGCCCGTGGCGCTCTCGGCGGCGAACGCCTGCATCCTCACCACGACCTTGTCCCCTTGGCGTTGCGCGACGACGATCGCGGCATGCACGCCATCCGGGCTGCGGTCGATGCCCACGCCAACCGGCAGCGTGACGTCGAGCACCAGGGCGCCCTTGCAACTGGACCACGCGCCAGGCCGGAGCCATGCCTCGACGGTGTCGAGGAACTGGTTGAGGTGGTACCGGCGCCACTCGAGCAGCGCGCCGCGGGCCTTGAGCAGGCCGAACTGC
>JANNHX010000414.1:0-3945 GCA_031404615.1 Chloroflexota bacterium | reverse complement strand
TGCTGCCTCCCGTAGGAGTCTGGGCCGTGTCTCAGTCCCAGTCTGGGTGATCGTCCTCTCAGACCACCTACCGATCGTCGCCTTGGTGAGCCGTTACCCCACCAACGAGCTAATCGGACGCAGGCCCCTCCCGAAGCGCCTCGCGGCTTTGATGACACCAATGAAGGTGTCGCCACATGCGGTATTAGCCACCCTTTCGGGCAGTTATCCCCCACTTCGGGGCAGGTCACCTACGCGTTACTCAGCCGTTCGCCACTAGCGAGCAAGCTCGCCCGTATGACTTGCATGTCTCATGCACGCCGCCAGCGTTTATCCTGAGCCAGGATCAAACTCTCCGCGAAAAACACACTCTTGCGAGCGTGTGTAGCTCAAGCTTGGTCCAGGCACGTTCTCATGCTGAAGTTCCTACCACTCTTCAGTTGTTAAGGTGCAGCGCCCGACCTTCACCGCCCGGAGCGCGGACTGCCTATTTTGGCGCAGTCCGCTCCCCGTGTCAAACGGGGTGTTTCGGGTGGTCCCCGCCGAGGCGGGGGGCCGGCGAGCCTCGAGTTCGTGAGGCGCGAGGCGAGATAGTAGGGCGGGTCGGCGCGGCTGTCAAACGGGTTTCGCAAGAGGCCTTCGATCCCGTCCGGGATCGCGTCCCCGAGCGATGGTCCGATAGGCGATGTGGCGTTCCGTCCTGATGCTTTGAGGGTCGTGGGGGTTGTCGACCGGCTTCTCGCGGAGCCTTTGGACAGGCGTCCTGATGGAGTCGGCCTCGTCCGCGGACCTTGACCGGGTGGGCAAATGATGGATGCGCTCCTCGCGGATCGGCTCCCCCTTGGCGCTCGAGGTCCAGATCGAAGGTGGCGCGACCGAGGCCGCCAGCGAGCGGGTCGCCGAGGCGAAGGACGCCGCGCTGCCACGACACCGCTAGATCGGGCTCTCCTCCACGAGGAGGATGAACGCGGCCCCGCTCAGCCAGCAGAGCAGGACCAGCGTCCCCGACGGGTCCACGCCGAGCGGTCCGACGGCGATCAGCCAGAAGACGACGCCGACAAGCGCCGCGAGCAGCGCCTTTGAGAGGCGCAGCAGGATCTCGAAGACGAGCTCTCGCACCTAGAGTGCCCTCCGGCCCTGGAGGGCGCGGATCAGGGTCACGTCGTCCGCATACTCGAGGTCGCCGCCTACGGGGAGACCGCGGGCGATCCGGGTCACCGACCCGACGCGACCCTCGAGCCGCTCGCCGAGATACATGGCCGTGGCCTCGCCTTCGAGGGTGGGGTTGGTGGCGATGATGACCTCCTCGAGCCGCTCCCCCGCGGCAAGCGCCTCATCGACGCGTGCAAGGAGCTCGCGAATCTTGAGGCGTTCGGGGCCGATGCCGTCGATGGGGCTGATCGCACCGTGAAGGACGTGGTAGCGGCCCTTGAACTCGCCGGTCCGCTCGATTGCGAGGACGTCCAGGGGCTCCTCCACCACGCACATCTGCCCGTCATCCCGGCCGGGGTCCCGGCACATCGGACACAGCGGCGCATCGCTGATGTTGAAGCAGCGGTCGCAGAACACGACCTCGTCACGGACGGCGATCAGCGCCCTCGCCAGCGCACGGGCCTCGGCATCCGGTGCACGCAGCAGGTGGTAGGTGAGCCGCTGCGCCGTCTTGGGGCCAATCCCTGGCAGCCGCGCGAACGCCTCAACCAGGCGGGCGACGGGCTCGATGACGGCGCTGGACATGGGACGGCGATCAGCCCAGGCCGGGGATGCGGAGGCCGGCTGTGACCGCACCCATCTTCTGTTCGGCGAGCTGCTGGCTCTTGCGCAGGCCCTCGTTGACCGCGGCCATCACGAGGTCCTGGAGCATCTCCACGTCCTCGGGATCGACGGCGGACGGGTCGATGACGAGTCCGATGAGGTCCTGCTTGCCGGTGACGGTCGCCTTCACGACGCCTCCGCCCGCGGACCCCTCGACGGTCGCCGACTCGAGCTCCTCCTGGACGCGAGCCATCTGCTGCTGCATCTGCATCAGCATCTTCTGCGGGTTCATCGCCATGGCTGCGGGTCCTCCGTCGGGGTCGTGGCCTGGGTCCGCGGCGGGATCGCCGGGTCGTGCGGTTCCAAGTCTCGCCCATGTGCGGGCGTCGCGCGAGCCGTCCGGCGCCGGGTCAGGTGACCTCGGGGACGTCCAGGCGGTCGTCGGCGAAGATCCGGTGCGCCTCGGCGAGGATCCGCTCCGCCTCCTGGTCGTCTTGGAGCGGTGGCAGGGCGTCTAGGTTGCTGATGACGCACCGAACGCTCACCGCATGGCCGAGGCGTTCACCGATCGCCTCTTCGAACGCGGCCTTGCGCTTCTCGGCGTGGTCCCGGAGGAATGCCTTCTCTTCCGGAAAGCCGAGGCTGACCACATGGCCCTCGACGCTGACCGGGCGCGACGCCTCGATCAACTGCTTCAGGGCAGGACGTCGGCTGAGATCCGCGACGAGGGACAGCCACGCGCGAAGGAGGGTTCGGAGGTCGTCCTCGGGATCCAGACCGGCGATGGCGGGCGCGGGCTCGGCGGTTGCACCAGGATCCGGGGGGGCGGGGGTTGGCAGGGCGTGGCCGACCGGCTCGCCGGCGAGCGAGGAGATTGCGGGAGGCTCCGGTCGGATCGAAACGGGATCGCGGACGGGAGGCAGCACGGGCTCCGGTCGCCGGGCCGCGGGCTCGCGTCGCTGGGCAGCGGGCTCGGGTCGGACGCGCGGTGGCGCCGCGGCGCGCGCGGGGGTGGTGCCCGAAGCGGCTGTGGCGTAGATCAGGGACGGCTCCAGGAGCGCCAGCTCCAGCTGCAGCCGGAGGCCGCCGGGCCCGAGACGCGTCGGATCAATGCCGGACAGGCGGCGGGCCGCCGCGGCGACCCCGGGGTCCACATCTCCCTCGCCCGCGAGATCGGCGAGGAAGCGCTCCCGCAGCGAATCCACGACCTGGTCCAGGAACACGCGCAGGTCGCGGCCGCGCTCCTCGAGCCGGTCCAGGAGCCCGATGCCGGCCGCGGCGTCGCCCGTCGCGAGCGCGTCCGTGAACCCGCCGACCAGGTCGGCGTCGGCGAGGCCCAGAAGGTCACGCACGGCGTCGGCCTCGATCCGGCCCGCCGTCGAGGAGAGGAGCTGGTCCAGGATCGACTCGGCGTCACGCATGCCGCCGGCGGCGAGCCTCGCGACGATCGCGACCGCCTCGGGGTCCGCCTCGCGCCCGTCCGCGGCGAGGATCCGCTCGAGCTTGCCCGTGATCTCGGGAACCGTGAGGCGGCGGACGTCGAACCGCTGGAGCCGCGACAGGATCGCTGGTGGGAACCCTTGCGGATGCGTGGACGCGAACATGAAGCTCACGAAGTCCGGGGGCTCCTCGAGCGACTTGAGGAGCGCGTTCCAGGCGTCCTTCGTGATCTGGTGCGCCTCGTCGAGGATGTAGACCTTGCGGCGCAGCTCGCCCGGCGGATATGGGATCCGTTCCCGGAGCTCCCGGATGTTGTCGATGCCCCGGTTGGACGCGGCGTCGATCTCGAGAACGTCGAGGGTCGTGCCCTCGCGGATCGCGACGCAGGCGGGGCAGGCGTCGCACGGGTCCGCGTTGGGGGCGGGGTTGGTGCAGTTGAGCGCCTTCGCGAGGATGCGCGCGAGCGAGGTCTTGCCGGTGCCGCGCGGCCCGGTGAACAGGATGGCGTGCGAGACCTGGCCGGTCGCCACCGCGTTGCGGAGCGTGGCGACAACCGCCTCCTGGCCGACGATCTCCGAGAACGTCTGGGCTCGCCAGCGGCGGTAGAGGGCCTGGTGGGGCGTCCCTGCTGCGGTCAACGGCGCTCCTGTGCGCGGGCGTGGCGAGACGAGATGTAGTGCCGTGCACCCTCCGTCGATCCGGACGCCCCCGTGCCCACCGGCGAACGCGGCTCGGACCAGGCCGTTCCGCGGCACCCGACGATCATCGCTG
>JANNHX010000413.1:0-2769 GCA_031404615.1 Chloroflexota bacterium | reverse complement strand
TCAACGTGTGGACCTACACGCCCGGCACTGGACCGATCATCGACTCCGACCCGCTCGACTTCTCGGCGTCCGCATCGGGCTGGACGCCGTGCTCGCGGACCAACGTGCTACCGGCGCCGTCCATCGGCGTGTCGATCCGGTACCGCTACGCCTTCGCCACGCCGCTCGGAGGCATCCTGGGGTTCTTCGGCGGGGGCGGACAGACGGGGCTGGACGTGAGCGACCGGTCGATCATGGCCATGAACCCGACGCAGTAGGCCGGCCGTGCGTGCCGTTGGCGGGCCGCCGCCCCGAACCGTAAGACCCCAGGGCGGTCAGGTCCTGGTGGTCTTCGCCCTGTCCATCGTGCTGTTCGTGGGCATGTGCGCGGTGGTGGTGGATGTCGCGTGGTACTGGGCGGGAATGCTCCGCATGCAACGCGCGGCCGATGCGGCGGCCCTCGCCGGCGTCGTCTACCTGCCCGCGAACCCGGCGTCCGCGGTGGCCGCGGCGCGCGCCGAGGCGGTGAAGAACGGCTTCACGAATGGTGCCGGCGGGGTGACCGTCACGGCATCCGCGGACGTCGCCAACAACCGGGCGCTTCGGGTGAGCGTCCGGGGCCCGGTCCCGACGTTCTTCATGCGGGCGTTCGGCATCAGCGCCATCGCGGGCACGCGTAACGCCAAGGCCGAGTACGTCCTCCCGGTGCCGATGGGGAGCCCGGAGAGCTACTACGGGGTCTTCGGGACGCTGCGCACGCCCGCGGGCGGCACCAACGTGACGACGACCACCACCGGCGTCTCGGGACCGCTCCTGGCGACGACCGCCCCGTCCGGAAGCTGGACGACACCCCTCAACGCGATCAGCGCGACCGACGCCGACGCCTCGGCGACCAGGAACGCGGTCGCGAGCCCCTACCAGGCGTGGGGCGGGTTCGGCATCGCGCCACCCGGCACCGGAACCCTGGCCGTCACCGGGATCGAGGTCTGGGTGCGGGCGAGCGCAGCGGCGCCCGGGTGCATCGTCGACGCAGCCCTGAGCTGGAACGGGTCGCTCGTGACCGGCAGCGGCTGGACGACGGCCCAGGCGCTGACGCTCAGCGGTGGGACGACGTGGGCCACGGACTCCGCGGGCGGACCCACCGCGACATGGGGCCGGACGTGGACGGAGGCCCAGCTCTCGAACGCCAGCTTCCGGGTCCGCCTCAAGTACACGGGTACGGGCTGCGCCGTCGGCACCACCGTGTCGGTCGACGCGATCTGGGTGGCCGTCAGGTGGACGCGCTCGACGACCGTGTTCGTCCCCGACCCGTCCCTCGCCGGTCCCAACGACGAGACGCTCAACCCGCGCGGCTTCTGGGGGACGATGCTGAGCCAGGGCGCCATCGACATCAACGGCGACGCCTACCTTCCCAACTACGAGACCGGCACGACCACCACGAACCCGGACTACGCCCCGGCGCGCTACTACGACTACGCCGTGTACCTGCCACCGGGCTCGGCGAACGGCCAGCTGCACGTCTTCGACCCCGTCTTCTGCGGCACCGACGGCGGCGGCCAGTACGGGACCGGCGACCGCTGGTTCTCCAGCAGCGCCAGCGCCGTCTCGGCGTTCTACACGCTGTACGACACGCAGGAGACGCTCTACGACACCACCGACGACACGGTGGTCGCAGACTCCGGGACCCTCTTCCGGCGGATCGCGGCCCTCGACGCCGACCTGTACGGTGGCTCGCTGCCGGGCGGCACGTACACAAGCTGCACGCCGGGCGACGTGACGGACCCCGCGGACGGCCGCTACTGGCACAACCGCTGGTGGCAGATGGTCGGCAACCTCACGGGCGGCTCCGACGGCCGGACCTACCGGCTGCGCACCTTCACCACGGACCCCAACAACTCGACCGACCAGCGGACCGCGAATGCCCAGAACAGCTTCGCGCTGTGGTCGACCGCGAGCGGCGGCACGCCCCGTGTGTTCGGGCTGGGAACGATGGAGTCGTTCTCGCCCCTGCCCGGCGGGGCCAACTCCACCTTCTACCTCGCCCAGATCGACGCCGTGCACGCGGGCAAGACCGTCGTCATCGGGCTGTGGGACCCAGGCGACACCGGGAGCCTGTCGGCGAACGTCCAGATCATGATCCCGGGCGCGTCCGGGTACACGGCCGCGACCGTCAAGTGGTCATCGGCCAAGGGGACCACGAACTCGGGGGCGTCAGCGTGCACAGGGGCGAGCGGCACCGGCACGTCCATCACGGCCAACACCGGCACCCAGCAGAAGTTCAACGGCTGTTGGGTGACGATCGAGGTGGCGGTCCCCGCGAGCTACTCCGCGCCGATCGCGCCAGGGGAGACCGAGCCCGGCTGGTGGAAGATCCGCTACGTCATCGGCGGCAGCCCCGCCGACACGAGCTTCGACGTCACGACCTGGCAGGTCACCATCCGCGGCAACCCGGTCCACCTCGTCCTCCCCTGAGACCCAGCGCTAGCGGCCGTGCCAGGCCGGGGGCCGCTTCTCCAGGAACGCGACCATGCCCTCGCGCTGGTCCTCGGTCTCGAACAGCTCCTCGAACCGGGTGCGCTCGAAGCGCAGGCCCTGGCCGAGCGGGTGCTCCTGCGCCGCGATGACGGATGCCTTCGCGGCCGACACGGCGAGCGGCGGCATCGCGGCGATCCGCCCTGCGAGCTCCAGGGCCCGGTCGAGCGTCTCCGCGGCGGGCACCACGGCCGAGACGAGCCCCATCGCCGTTGCCTCCGCCGCGGTGATCCGCCGGCCGGTGAGGATCAGCTCCAT
>JANNHX010000412.1:0-6821 GCA_031404615.1 Chloroflexota bacterium | reverse complement strand
CGGCGGTCCGCCAATGGCCGTCGAGGATCGCGCGCCGGGCCGCGATGCCCGCCTGTCGCGCCCGGCCCGCGTCGCGCGCCGCCTGTCGCCCCGCCGCGACGAGCACGACGTCGCCACCGGCCTGCTCCAGGCGCCGCAGCGCGGTCACGAACGGCCGCGGGTCGCGCATCGTGAGCACCAGCACGGTCGTGCCGGGCCGGACCGTGCGCGCGGCCCCCGTGAGCAGCCGCTCGAAGGGCATCGACGCATGGCCCGAGAGCCGCGCCAGCAGGTCCAGCACCCGCTCCGCCTGGCCCGGAGCGGACGACACCGGCACGCTCGCGATCCTGGTCTCGGCGCCCGCGTAGCCCGCGGCGATGATCCCGAACGCGACCCGCCGCAGGGCGAGCGACCGGGCGATGCTCGCCGCCACGACGTACAGCGCCTCGACGTCATCGTCTGCCCAGCCGGCGTCCCAGGCGGCCCCCTCGGCGGTCTGCACGTCCAGCGCGATCAGGACCTCGCGGTCGCGGGACGGCTCGAACCGCTTCGTGACGGGGGCGCCGGTGCGCGCGCTCGCGCGGGCGTGGATGCGCCGGAGCGGGTCCCCGGGCGCGTACGGTCGCACGCCCGCGAACCTGGCCGGGTCCTCGGCGAGGCCGCCGCGGGCACGCTCGAGGTCGCCCCAGCGGTCCGGCGGCTCAAGCTCCGTCGTGGGGATCGTTCGCGGCCAGACAATGAAGGTGTCCGTGACCCCGCGCCGCTCCTCGGCGACGCGCCGGGCGAACGGGTCTCCGACCGAGAGGTCCACGGGGCCCAGCGTGAACACGCCGCGCTGCGCGGTGAGGACGTGGAACCGGCGGCGGACGCGCTCCCACGGGCGGAGCGTCCAGGCGTTGCGCAGGACGCTGGTCCCGGGCTCGTCGCCATCCTCGAGGTCGCGTTCGCGGACCTCGACGCCGATGCTCGCCTCGTCGTCTGCGCGCAGCCACGCCACGGGCAGCCGGCGGCGGTTGTGGACCTCGATGTCGAGATCGATCGGCTCGCCGAACGGGGTCCGGCGCGCGCCGAGCCGCCGGGAATAGCGGATGCCCGCGAGGCCCTGGCGCTCCCAGGCCGCGTGGACGACGTCGAGCAGCAGGACAACGACGCCCAGCAGGATCACGATCGGGACGTCGAGCAGGCTCCCGACCACCACCAGGGCAATCGCCGCCATGACGCGCCCGGCCACGGGTCAGCCTCCGGTCAGCGGCGGGACGGGCACGGACGCGAGGATCTCGGCGACGGCGCCGTCGGCCGTTGCCCCGTGCAGGCTCCGGTCGAGATCGACGACGAGCCGGTGAGCGAGCACGCCGGGCGCGATGGCCTTGACGTCGTCAGGCGTGACGAACGCGCGCCCGTCGAGCACCGCGGCGGCCTGTGCGACCCGGTACAGGGCAACCGTCGCGCGCGGGCTGGCGCCGAGCGAGAGGTCGCGGTGGGCCCGCGTCGCGCGCACGATCTCCACGAGGTACGCCTCGACCTCATCGCTTACGCGCACGGTCCGAACGGCGTCGCGGACCTCGAGGAGGCGGGCGCGGTCCACGACGGGCTCGATGGCGTCGAGCGGCTCCGCGGCATCCTGGTGGCGCCTCGCGATCCGCCGCTCCCCCTCGCTGTCGGGATACCCGACCTGCGCGCGGAGCAGGAACCGGTCCAGCTGGGCCTGCGGGAGGGCGAAGGTTCCCTCGAACTCGACCGGGTTCTGCGTCGCGAGCACGAGGAACGGGTCCGGCAGGAGGTGGGTCGTGCCCTCGATCGAGACCTGACGCTCCTGCATCGCCTCGAGCAGCGCCGACTGGGTCCTCGGCGTGGCGCGGTTCACCTCGTCCACCAGGAGCAGGTTCGTGAACACCGGGCCCGGGACGAACCGGAGGCCGCCGGGCTCGAACAGGCTGGATCCCGTGACGTCCGACGGGAGCAGGTCCGGCGTGCCCTGGATGCGCGCCATGCGCAGGTCGAGGCTCCGCGCCACGGCCCGCGCAAGCAGCGTCTTGCCGGTCCCCGGCACGTCCTCGAGGAGCACGTGCCCATCCGCGAGGAGGGCGATCGTGATCAGGCGCAGCGCCTCGTCCGCCCCCACGACCGCCCGTGCGACGGATCGACGGAGATCGTCCCAGAGGCGGCGGCCGGCGACCACGACGTCGGGGCGGGGATCGGGCTTGAGTGCGCGCGCGGGATCGGGCGCGGCGGCGACGAGGTCGGCCTCCATGCGGGCGTGGCTCCTGTGCGCTGGTGGGGACGCGGGTGTTGCACCGAAGCCTACCGCCGCGCCCCGGATCGGGTTCCGCGTAGACTCGGGGGAGGCGTCCCGCTCATCCGCCTCCGAGGACCCGCCCGTGTCGTTGCCGTCGCTGTCGCGCATTCCCGCCCCGCCCGATGCCATCCTGGGCCTCGCCGAGGCCTTCAAGGCCGATCCCCGGACCGACAAGATCAGCCTGAGCACGGGCGTCTTCGTGGACGAGAGCGGCAAGACCCCGGTCCTGCCCACCGTCATCGAGGCGGAGCGCCGCCTCGCCGCCGCCGCCGGCTCCAAGCTCTACCGCCCCATCGATGGCGAGGTGGCCTACCGCGAGCTGGTGCGGGCCCTGGCGCTTGGCGCCGACCACGAGGCGGTCACCTCGGGGCGCGCCCTGGCCACCCAGACCCCGGGCGGCACCGGCGGGCTGCGCGTCGCGGCGGACGTGCTGCGCCAGACGGGCTCCGGCGAGACGCTCTGGATGAGCGACCCCACCTGGCCCAACCACCCGCAACTGTTCGCGGCCGCGGGCTTCAAGGTCCGCACCTACCCCTACACCGACGCGACCGGCCGCAGGATCGACCAGGACGCGCTGCTGGGCGCCCTCGGTCAGGCGAGCCCGGGCGATGTCGTCCTGCTCCACGGCGCCTGCCACAACCCCACCGGCATCGATCCCTCCCCCGCCCTGTGGAAGAAGGTCGGCGACCTGGTCGAGGAGCGCCGGCTGCTGCCGCTCGTGGACCTCGCGTACCAGGGCTTCGGCGACGGCCTCCTCGAGGACGCCGCGGGCCTCCTCGAGCTCGTCCGCCCGGGCGCCGAGCTGCTCGTCTCCACCTCGTTCTCCAAGACCTTCTCGCTCTACGCGGAGCGCGTCGGCTCGCTCATCGCCATCGCCCGGAGCGCCACGGACGCCAACGCGATCCAGAGCCACGTCAAGGTCGCGATCCGCGTGAACTACTCGAACCCGCCGGCCCACGGCGCGGACATCGTCCGGACGATCCTCGCGGACGAGGCCCTCCGCGCCCAGTGGGAGGTGGAGCTGGCCGGGATGCGCCACCGCATCAACGACAACCGCCGCCGCCTCGTCGATGCGCTCGCGGCCCGCAACATCCCCGGCGACTACGCCGCCATCGCGGACCAGCGCGGCATGTTCGCGCTGCTGGGCCTGACGCTGCCGCAGGTCGCGCGCCTCAGGGACGAGCACGGCGTCTACGTCGTGGGCAAGGGCCGGATCAACGTCGCTGGCCTCACGTCGGCGAACCTGGACCCGTTCGCGGACCGGCTGGCCGCGGTCCTCGCGACCTCGTAGGTCCGCCCGGCCGTCAGGTCTGCCCGGCCGTCAGGCCGCGCGACGCTCCGCCCATGGTCCGCGCCGGAACAGGCCGCGGAACCTCGCCCAGCCGCGCCGGCGCTCGTCCGGTGTCGTGAGCGGGATCACGCCCAGCAGCATCGTCAGCGAGCCGTACCAGAGCGCCGGCAGGCAGAGCATCGCGGCCACCGGCACCACCCAGCGCTGGTTGCGCGGCGCGCCCCAGACCAGGAGCAGGATCCCGATCGGGCCCCGGACCACGAGCGGGATCGGGACGGCCGCCCACGTGCCACCCTTGC
Source organism: Chloroflexota bacterium (assembly GCA_031404615.1). Lineage (GTDB taxonomy): Bacteria > Chloroflexota > Limnocylindria > Limnocylindrales > CSP1-4 > CAIXZV01. The sequence goes on along the minus strand of JANNHX010000412.1, from coordinate 2,956 downwards.
CGGTGTTGGCGAGGAGCAGCGCGATCCAGTCCCGCCACGCCTGCGGGTTGAGCAGGAATGACACGGCCACGATCGCCGCCGTCGCGCCGAGCGCGATCGCGAGCTGGCGCCACTCCCGGCGCAGCGCGAACCACAGCAGCGCGACGCCCGGGATGATCTTGGTCAGGAGCACGAACGCCCACGTCCAGGGGCGATTGAACCCGGCGACGATGGCCAGCGTGAGCAGCAGCGAGATATTGCCGCCGGCGATCTCCATCGCGCCCACGACGAGGCCGAAAAGGAACAGGTCCGGCCCGGTGATCAGGTACACGGCGCCGATGAGGATCGCCGTCCAGGCCGCGACGAACACCGGCCACGGCAGCAGGTTGAGCGGGTAGACGAGCTGGGCGAAGGCCGGCGAGTACGGGTACGCGCCGATCGTGTTCCACTCGGTGCGGCCGGTGTACAGGTCGTCGAGGTTGAACCCGTAGTAGGACCGGGCGTCCTGCGCCGTGACGAGCTGGCCGCTGAACGGCTCGGTGACGTCGATGGTCGGGTTGGAGCCCGCGATCACCAGGATCCACATCACGGCGGCCACGACGATCCCGGCGACCAGGCGCGGGTTCGGGCGTGGGCGGGCGGCGGTCATGGATCCCCTGTCGGCGGCGGGCCTGGGTGGCTCGCGCCATTGTGGGGGATGCGCGCTCTTGCGCGGGATGGCCGCGCCGTCGGCCCCCGGGTGTCGCGCGTGAACGGGTGGCGCTACGGCAGCAACGTGCGGACTACGCCGGTGCCGAGGGTGCCGCTGTTGGCAGCGTCGAACACGGCTTTCGTGTTGGTGTTGAACTTCGGCCCGAACATCTTCCTGGTGCCCGAATAGCCGTAGGAGTTGAGCGAGCTGAGCACGGCGTCCGCGTAAGTCGTCGTGTTGGTCGCCTTGACCCACGGCCCGCCCGACGAGCCGCCGGTCATGTCGCAGCCCATCGACCAGGTCGTGTTGCCGGTGTTCGCGTCCTCGCCGATGACGCCGCGGCAGTACGTGAGGTCCCTGTCGTTGTACTTGCCGGCCTCCGGGTAGCCGAACGCCGAGAGGGTGGTGCCCTTCGCAACGCCGGTGTACGCGATCGGGAAGCTGCCAACCTTCGCGTCCAGCTGACCGCCGTCGCGGTCGCCGGCGGAGACGAAGGCGACAGCCCAGTCGTGCTGGACCGCGGTGTTGTCGAAGGACCCGGCGCCCGCGAACGCGGCGTCGGCATAGAGGGCGTCCGTCACCCAGCACCAGACCTTCGCGGTGTTGCACGTGTACGTGGGCGTCGAGTCGAACTCGGGGATGAACAGCCAGTTCGTTGCGAAGACGCCGTCGTTCTCGACGACGCAGTGGCCGGCGGTCAGCACGACCGCCTGGGTCGACTTCGTGTCGTTGACCACGGACCCGGAGCAGATGTAGTCCGTGCCGCCCATCGTGAACAGGGCGCGGCCGGTGGTGGTCAGCATCTTGCCGCCGCCCGTCCACGATGCGCCGGTCACGCTGGTGCTGCCGCCACCGCCGCCCGGCTTGGCCTGGGGCTGAAGGCCGCGGACCGCGTCGACGGTGAAGTCTCGGGGCGTGGCGGCTCGCATCCGGGCCGGGGTCCAGTAGGCCAGCACCGCGGCGCGGTGGTCCGCCTTGGCGTCTCGCGTCGGGGCGGCGGCCGAGACGGCGGCAGGGAGGATCGTGGCGAGCAGGAGAGGGGCGACGAGGAGCGCCAGTCGGGAACGCATGCGTGACGTCTTCGAGGGGGACGATGGCCTGGGGTCCGGATGTGGGCGCCAGTATCGCCGCGCGGATGGCCGTACGGAAGCCCTATCCGCGTGATGGGTCGCGGTTCCCTGGGGCGTCCGCGCAACGGACCCGCGAGACCACCGCCGCACCGCCTCACCCGCCGCGGACCAGGACCTGCGCACGCAGCCCGCCGTTCCGCCCGTGGCCGCCGTTCTCACCGCCGATATTCAGCAGGTGCATGAGGTTCGCGTCGTCGCTGGCGGCTCGACCCCGATTCCGGGCCGCTCGGGGAGGCTGCCTGCGGCGAGCAGCCCGGTTTGATGCGTCAGGTGAGTTTCGGCCCCCCCCGCGCGGGTCGCCGGGCTGCTGCGGCGAGCGGCCGGAGGAGTCTCGGCGCCGAGTCTCGGCGCACCGAGCTGGATCACCGTCCGGCACGGCTGGGTGCCAGATCGTCTCCGCCCGTGCCGGGCTCGGCGCAGGAACCGTCGATCCTGCGGTGAGCTCTGCACCGGGACCCTCCTCCTGGCACGGAGCCGTGCCAGGGGTCCAGGCCCACGTCGGGCCAGGCGCGGGCCAGGCGCCGGACCGCCGCGCCCGACCGCCCGCGGGAACGCCGCGCCCGACCGCCCGCGGGACCGCCGCAACCGCCCGCTGGACCCGCTCCCGTACCATCGGCCGATGCAGATCGGCATGGTGCTCCCGATGAACGAGTCGGACGGGGCGGGCGCGGGCGCCTGGCCTCGGATCCGGCAGCTCGCGCTGCTCGCGGAGGCGGGCGGCATCGACAGCCTGTGGCTCTACGACCACCTCGTCTTCCGCATGGCGGGCGAGGAGGAGGACGGGACCCACGAGGCCTGGACGCTGCTCTCGGCGCTGGCCGCGGTGACGGAGCGGGTCACGCTCGGGACGATCGTCCTGGGCACGGGCTTCCGGCCGCCCGCGCTCATGGCGAAGATGGCGGCGACGCTCGACGAGGTCGCGAACGGCCGCCTGATCCTGGGGCTGGGCACGGGCTGGCACGAGCCAGAATACACGGCGTTCGGCTACCCGTTCGATCACCGGGCCGGCCGGTTCGAGGAGGCCCTCGCGATCATCCTGCCGCTGCTCCGCGGCGAGCGGGTCACGTTCAGCGGCCGCTGGCACCAGGTGGACGACGCGGTCCTGATCCCGCCGCCGCCGCGCCCGACGCGCCTCCCGGGGCGCGTCCCCATCCTC
>JANNHX010000411.1:0-3514 GCA_031404615.1 Chloroflexota bacterium | reverse complement strand
TGGTTGGCGACCTCGAGGTGCGCGCCCAGGTGCCGCATGCCCTTCGTCTCGGCCCGGGCCAGGCGGGCGATCGACATGGCCGGGAGTGCCGCCTGGAGGCGCTCGCCCTGGCAGTCCGCCGCGGCCGAGACCGGCTGGTGGGTCCGCGTGAGCGTGATCAGCGCGTCGTAGACGAGGGCGAGGTTCCGCCCCGCCTGGCGCCGGCGGACGTCGACCAGCACCTCGGCCGGGGGCTCGTTCGCGTAATAGCGACCGAGGATCTCCTCGAAGTCGGCCTTCACCCAGCGGTGGCGGGCCGCCTCGGCCGCGGCCGCGAACAGGTCCGGATACGTGCCGCCGGACGCTGCCCGGTTGACCATGGCACGCAGGACCCGTGGCGCATCGTCGGCCGCGGCGCGTGCCTCGGAGCCCACGAGGTACCGGACGTACCAGCGCGGGACCAGGCCGCCGACGATGACCCCCAGGATCCCCATCGGCACCGAGAGCCACAGCCCGCCGAGCCCCAGGGCGACCGGTGCCGCGACCGACAACGCGAGGTAGCTGCGTGGCGAGATCTCCAGGCGAGCCCGGCCGAGCAGCGTCGCAGCCGCCTCGGTCCGCGCCCCATACGCCTCGCGCACGCGGATCCCGAGGCCGAGGGTCGGTTGCGCCCGCGATGGCAGCAGCGCCATCAGGGCGGCGAACACCGCGACACCGGCCGCCAAGGCCCCGATCAGCTCCATCGCTCGCCCTCGATCTCGAGGCGCGCCAGGAGCCGCGGCGACGGCCGCCATTCGAGGTCACGCACGAACCGGATCTCGTCGGAGCCAGGCGAGGCTTCGGCCCGGAACACGTCGACGAGGCGGTAGCTGCCGTCGTCGGCGAGGCCGTCGACCGCGGTGAGCTGGCGAACGATGCGCCGGCCCGAGCGCAGGCGCCGCAGCACGACGACGAGGTCGAACACGCGCGCGATGTAGTTCCGCAGGTCGACGATCGTTAGGTCGCGCATGCTCTGGCGCGCCAGGAGCTCGAGCCGGAACAGGGCATCCTCCGCGCTACTGGCGTGGATGGTCGTGGCCGAACCGTCGTGTCCCGTGTGGAGCGCCTGGAGCGTGTAGAACGCCTCCTTGGGGAGGCGGATCTCGCCCACGATCAGCCGGTCCGGCCGCATCCGGAGGGCATTCGCGACGAGGTCCCCGACGTCGAGCAGGCGCGCGTCCGCCTCGCCCCCCGTAAGGTCGTGCGGGTGGAGCGTCTCGAGATTGAAGCGGTCGGGGTTCTCGAGAGCAAGCTCCGCCGTGTCCTCGACCACGCCGATGCGCTCGGCCGGGTCGAACAGGTCGGTCACCGAGCGCAGGAACGTCGTCTTGCCGGCGCCCGTCTCGCCCGCCACCAGGAGGTTCGCGCGCGCACGCACGAGGCGGGCGATGAGGTCGGCCATGGCGGGATCGAGACCACCCTCGGCGACCCAGTTGCGACCATGCCGGCCGCCCGGCACGAGGTCGAGCCGCAGGCGGTTGAATTTGCGGATCGAGAGGTACGGGCCGCCGACGGGTGGGATGACGGCGTTGACCCGCGACCCGTCGGGCATCCGGGCATCGACCACCGGGTGGGCGACCGAGAGCTCGCGCCCCGCGAGGGCGGCGATCCGCTCGCTGAGCTCGATGACCTCGCGGGCGGATCCGAGCGTGACGGCGGTCGCCTCGAGGCGGCCCTCGCGTTCGATGAAGATCTCGCCGGGACCGTTGACCAGAATGTCGCCGATCAGCGGGTCATCGACGAGCGGCTGCAGCGGCCCGAGGCCACAGACGGCGGCCTCGACCGCGGCGATGAGAGCGGGCGACGTGTCGAGGTCGAGCTCGGGCTCGGCCAGGATCTCGCCGATCGTCCGACGGAGCGTCGCCTCCTGCTCACCGGTGCGCCCGAACGGGTTGAGCACCTCGGGCGCCAGGCGCGCGACGAGCATCCGCCGGACGGTGCCCAGGGTGGCCGACGAGAGCGGGGCACGGGCGAACCCTGGTGAACGTTCGGTGCTCACTGGCTGCCTCCGGGGGCCGGCATCGCGTCGCGGACGGCGCGCAGCACCGAGCGCCGGCGCGTCATGCGCCCGGGCGCATCCCCGAGCAGCGGCCAGGCCGCCCGCGCGACACCGACGAGCTCGCCCGTCCGCGCCGGTGCGATGGACCATGCGGGCTCACCGCGGTCGGCCGCGACCGTGAACGCCGGATCCACGCCGACCCGCCCGAGCAGCGGCACGTCGGCCTCGCGCGCGAGCCGCTTGACCTCGGTGTCATCGTCCGCGCCGTTGGCAACGATCCCGAGCTTGCGGCCCATCCCCTGGCTGCGTAGCACGGTCGCGAGCCGGAACACGTCCGGGAGCGACTCGAGGGTGGGCCGGACGACGCCCAGGACGACGTCGGCCTGGTCGATGAGCTGGCGGTGGCCGTCCTCCAGGACGCCGCCCAGGTCCGCCACCAGCAGGTGATACCCGGCGCGTTGGGCGCCCTCGAGGAGCGCGGCGGCTTCGACGGCACCGAAGGCGCCCACTCCTGCGCCGGCATGCCCGTCGCGCTCGGTGAGCTGGGGGTGGGGTGGGAGGGTGAGGACATCAACGCCCCACCGCGTGCCCTGAGCGAGCTCGCCGACGGCGGATGGATCGCGCCAGATCCGGTGGCTCCAGGCCGCTGCCAGGGCGGCCGGGTCGAGCCCCAGGCGCAGGCCGACGGCGCTCGCGAGCCGCGCCGCGTCGAGGACCAGGACGCGGACCGCCTGTTCCGATCCCTCGAGCGAACGGATCCGGGCGCGTGACGCGACCAGCGTCGCGATCTCGACGGCGAGCGTGGTCTTGCCCACCCCACCGGCAAAGCTCGTGACCGCGACGACGCGCAGGCCAGGGAGCACGTGCGGGATCGCCGAGGGTCGCTCGTGTGGCGCGCCTTCCGTGTTCGAACGGTCGGGCGCGGGACCCTCGTCGTCGTCAAGTTCAACGACCCGGAGTCGGACGGTGCGCTCACCCATCGATGTCTGCTCCTGGACGCTCGGAGCCGAATCCCCCGCAGGGTCTACCCGTCCCTCCTTCCCGTCAAGTCCGAGACCTGCCGTATCGCTTGCGGCCGCGAGGGGCGGAGGTGCGACATGGTGCGCTTCCTCACTTATCTCCGACTTATGCGGGACTTCGTCCGCACTCACGTGCCAGGTCCGCGGACCCCGCAGGTAGCGGATCCACCGGATGAGCCAGCGGTACGCGGACTCGCCCCGGATCGGCAGGATCGCAGCCAGCAGCACCGGCCCCGCGAGCAGCACCGTGAGCACCATCTGGATGGCGACCCACACGGGCAGGAGCTGCACGAGGGCGCCCACGCCCACCGCGATGCCGCAGACCAGCAGCTGTGGCGCCGTCAGCCCGAACGCCAGCGGCTCCTCGCGGACCGCGTTCTCGGGCACGTCGACGTGACGCCCAGCGGTTCGAGCTTGTCGAAGGCGCTGCCGACGGTCGGATTGGAACCGCAGCCCGAAGTCGTGTCGGATTCTCCGC
>JANNHX010000410.1:0-12387 GCA_031404615.1 Chloroflexota bacterium | reverse complement strand
CGCCGCGCGCGACGATCCCGGCGCCCGTGTACACCTACGCCGCCGAGCAGGAGCTCGCCCGCGAGGCCGCGACGCTCTCCACGGAGCCGCGGTCCCTCGGCGCCGCCGCGATCCTCGAGCCGCTCCAGGCCGGCGTCCTGGGCGGGCTCGTCTCGTCCCGCGGCGGGGCATCGATCCGCCTCGCATCGTCGCTGGAGCCCGCCCGCTGGGCAGTCGCCGCGGGCTGGGCGGAGCAGGTCGAGCGCCGGGCCGACGTCCCAGAGCTACTGGCGGACCGCCTGGCCCGCTGGGCGACCTCCCCGTGGCCGGGCATCCCGGCGTTCCTCGCCATCTCGATCGCGATGTTCCTGGCGGTCATCACGGTGGGCGGGTTCCTCGCCGGCCTGCTCGGCGAGATCTGGGGGGCGACCGTCTCGCCCTTCCTCGCGACCGCGATCCCGGCCATCGTCCCGTGGCCGATCATCTCAGGCTCGCTTACCTGGGCCCTCGACGGAGGGGTGTTCAGCATGCTCGCGGTCGGCATCCCGTACGTGCTGGTCTTCTACCTCATGCTCGCGGCCCTCGAGGACTCCGGGTACCTCACCAGCGCCGCCGTCCTCATGGACCGCGTGTTCGGCGTCCTGGGGCTGCCCGGCCGGGCCGCGATCCCGCTGCTCGCCGCCGCCGGCTGCAACGTGCCGGCGATCTACGGCACCCGCGTGCTGCGGACGCGGCGCGAGCGGGTGCTCGCCTCGTTCCTCGTGACGCTCACCCCGTGCTCGGCGCGGTCCGCGGTCGTCATCGCGGCACTCGCCCCGTTCGCGGGCGTCCCGGCAGCCATCGCCGCCTTCGGCGTCGTCGGGCTCGTCGCGATCGGTGCCGGCGTCGGCGCGAACGCCATGATCCCCGGCCGCCAGCCGTCGCTGGTCCTCGAGCTCGCCCCGCTCCGCGCGCCGATCCCCGGGCACGTCGCCCGCAAGGCCTGGTGGCGATTCAAGGGCTTCGTCCTGACCGCGACGCCGATCATGCTCATCGGCTCGCTGGTCCTCGGGCTGATCTATGAGGCCGGGCTCTGGCAGGGCATCGCGGACGCGATCGGGCCCGCGACCGAGGCTGTCCTGGGGCTGCCGGCGATCGCCGGCGTGGCGATGGCCTTCGCGTTCCTGCGCAAGGAGCTCGCGCTCCAGCTGCTGCTCGTGTTCGCGACCGTCGAGCTTGGGCGCGCGGCGAGCCTGGGCGAGCTCATGGCCCCATCGCAGCTCTTCGTGTACGCGGTGGTCTCGTCGCTGTCGATCCCGTGTATCGCGACCCTGGCGGCGTTGCGGGGCGAGCTCGGGACGCGGGTGGCGGTCCTGATCTCGGGCGGGTCGCTGGTGCTGGCGATCGGGATCGGGGCGGTGCTGGCGAGGCTGCTCGGGATCGTCTAGCCCGCTCCCCTACTTCGTTCGGTGCTCCGCGATCGTGACGGCCGCCGTTCGCCGCCACAGTTCGGCCGCGAGCAGCTCCGCCACGACCGGCTCCACCACCGCGCGCACGACCGGGTCCTCCGCCGCGGCCTGCGGCAGCGGGACGTGGACATCGGCGCTCTCCCGCTCGGGACCCACGGCGATGACGAGGCCGCCGCGGGCGTGGATCGTCGAGACGACCTCGGTGTCCGCCGGCGAGCCGGCGAACAGCAGGACGGGGTCGCCCGGGAACAGTGTGTGGAGCCCGGTATGGAGCCAGTCGCCCGTCTCGAACGCGACGGCGGGGATGCGCGGCGCCTCCCGCAGCATGAGCGCGGCCTGCTCGCAGGCACCGGCGCGGTACCCGTCGCCCAGCACGTGGACGACCCGCCCCCCGTCGAGGACCCGGGCCGCGTCGCCCAGCCAGGACGCCTGCCCGTCGATGATCTGGCGCAGCGCGGCGGGGGTCGCAGCGAGGCTGTGGCGGATGTCGTCCGGCTCGCCCTCGCCGCTGAGGCCGAACAGCGCCGTGATCGTCGCGCGGTGGGTCATCGTCGCGATCCCGGCGGTCTCCACGAACGCGGCGCCCAGCGGCACGACCGCGTCGGCCGCCACGGCGAGCGCGGAACCGGCACGCGCGGTGAGCCCGAGGACGAACGCGGTCCCGTGGTGCCGCGCGGCGGCGGCGAGGACCTCGGCCGTGGTGCCCGAGGAGGAGATCGCGACGACCAGCATGTCGCGGCCGCCCGGCGAGCCACCGGAGGCAGAGGCAGTCTCCGCGTGCGCGTCGCGGCCATCGGAGCGGAGGCGGGCGGCGGCGTCGAGGCCTGCGAACCGCGAGCTGCCCATGCCGATGAGGCGCCAGCTGGGTCGGGCGAGGGCGCCGAGTGGCACGTCCAGGATGGCCTGGCGCTGTGCGACCAGGACTTCGGCGAGCTCCGCGGGTCCGGCGTCGATGTCCGCGAGGAGGGCATCGAGCCGGTCGGCGGCGGTAATGCCGGCTCCCCGTGCGCGAGCAGCCAGCGCATCCCCTCGCGGGGTGCCCACAGCCATGACGGCAGCACCGTGGCGGCGTACACGAGCTCGTAGACCTCCTTCGCCACCTCGAACGCGTCGAGCAGGTCGAGGTCCAGTGTGACCGGCGCGCCCGACCTGTGCAGCCCGTCTGTGTAGGCCCGAAGACAGCGGACCCTCGCGCGTTCGATCCAGGCGTCGATGTCGAGGCTCGGGCGCTCGATGGGGCCGCCGTTCCGTTGCTCGGCCCGGCGGCGTGCGCTCCGCGCGACATGGTCGAGCGACCGGAGCAGCGAGGCCACGTCGCGCAGCGGGGAGTCGGGCCGGCGGCGGTCCTCGATCGGGCGGAGCGGCTCGCCCTCGAAGTCGATGACGCGATAGCCATCGTCGCCGACGAGGATCTGGCCCAGGTGGAGATCGCCGTGGATGCGCATGACCATCGGCGCCGTGGCGACCGCCTCGAACCGCGACGCGCGGGCGGCGATGGCCGCTGCCTCGCGGCGGAGCTCCGCGCCCGCGACCGGGTCGACGGCGGTCACCGCGGGGATCGCGATGCTGAGCTGGCGGTGGGCATCAAGGCGCCACGCCTTGAGCTCGTCGTGGGTCGCCGTCCGGGGCACGAGGTCGGGGGCGTCCGACGGGGGCGTCGCGAGGGCCGCATGGAGGCCGGCGACCAGCGTCCCGAGGTCCGCCGCGAGGTCCGTCGCCCATTCCAGCGAGGCGGAGCCCGGCGCCAGGACGAGGTCCGCGAGGAGCTCCGCCGTCCGCTCGTAGGCGTCAGCGGCGTCGGGGATGAACGCCTGGAGCATCGCCACGGTCGCGACACCGCCCTCGCGGGTCACGACCTCGGCCCAGCCGGCGAGGCGCGGCACGCCCGCGAAGCCGGCGTCCTCCGTGAGGTAGGCCGTCAGCTCGAGGTCGGGGTTGAGACCCGGCTGGATCCGCCGGTAGCCCTTGAGCAGGAGCCGGCCGCCGATGATGGTCGAGGTGTTGGACTGGTCGCGGCCGAGCGGCGCCTCGCCTGACGAGGCGACCGCCGTCGCGTCGCCGTCACCCCAGGCGTCCGCGAACCCGGGCGACGGGCGGCAGACCAGCGCCGCCTCGACGTGGCCGTCCGGCGGGTTGCCGGCGCCCGCGCCGGCATGGGCGAGTGCCGCGATCGTCCGTCCCTCCGCGATGGCTGCGGCGAGGCGGAGCCAGACCCCGTCGCCCTCCGCGGCCTCGCGGACGACACCGTCGCGCAGCACGAACGGGATGGCGTAGCGGTCCGACCGCTCGCCGGAGCGCACGTCCACGAGGGCGAGCGCCGCGTCCGCGGCGAGTGGGAAGGCATGGGCGAGACGCGCCGACGACGGCACCTCGCCCTTGGCGGCATACCAGCGCCGGGCGGCCAGGTCCGGGAGATCGAGCTGCCCGACGGCCGCCGCGACGCGCGCGCGATCGAGCAGGGTCAGACGCCCGTGTTGATCGTGATGTGCTTGATCGTCGTGTAGTCCTCGAGGGCGTACTTGGAGCCGTCCTTGCCGTAGCCGGACTCCTTGACGCCACCGTGCGGGGTTTCCGACGCGAGCGTGAAGTGCTCGTTGATCCAGACGGTCCCGAACTGGAGCCGCCGGGCCACGCGCATCGCCCGCCCGATGGAGCCCGTGAAGACCGACGACGCGAGGCCGAACTTGACGTCGTTCGCCCAGGCGATCGCCTGCTCCTCGTCCGCGTAGCGCTGGACCGTGACGACCGGGCCGAAGACCTCGTCCTGGACGATCTCGGAGCGCTGGTCCGGGTTCGCGATGATCGTGGGCTCGTAGTAGGCGCCGGGGCCGGCGGGGCGCTTGCCGCCGAGCACCAGCTCCGCGTTGGCCTCTAGGGCGCGGTTGACCATGCCCTCGACCTTGTCCGCGTGGTTGGCCGCGATGAGCGAGCCCATGTCGAGGTCGTCGGACTCGGCGGGGTTGCCCCACTTGATGGTCTTGACCTGGTCCGCGAGCGCGCCGATGAACGACTCGTAGACCGCCGGGCCCGCGATGACGCGGCAGGCCGCGGTGCAGTCCTGGCCGGCGTTCCAGTAGCTCGCCGACTTGAGGATCTCGGCAGCGAGCTCCACGTCCGCATCGTCGAAGACGATGACCGGGGCCTTGCCGCCCAGCTCGAGGTGGAGCCGCTTGACCGTGCCGGACGCGATCTCGGCGATGTGCTTGCCCGTGACGGTGTCGCCGGTGATCGACACCATGCGGACCTTCGGGTGGCCGACGAGCAGGTCGCCCATCTCGGCGCCCGAGCCGGTCAGGACGTTGAGCACGCCTGCGGGCAGCGCGTCCGAGATCAGGTCGGCGAAGCGCAGGGCAGAGAGCGGGGTCCGGGCGGCAGGCTTGAGGACGACGGTGTTGCCGGTCGCGAGAGCCGGGCCCAGCTTCCATGCCGCCATGTAGAGCGGGTAGTTCCAGGGCGCGATCGACGCGACAACGCCGACCGGGTCGCGGCGGACCATCGAGGTGTGGCCCTCGAGGTACTCCGTCACCGCGAGGCCGTCCATCACGCGGCAGGCGCCGGCAAAGAAGCGGAACAGGTCGGAGCTGACGGCCATCTCGTCGATGGCGGCCTGCGTGGGCTTGCCGGTCTGGCGGGACTCGAGGCGGCCGAGCTCGTCGGCGTTCGCGTCGAGGATGTCCGCGATCTTGAGCAGCGCCAGGCTGCGGGTCTGCGGCGTGGTGAGCGACCAGCGCTCGAACGCGTCGGCGGCGGCGTCGACGGCGCGGTCAACGTCCTCCTGGCCGGAGGCAGGCACGGTGGCGACGGCCTCGCCGGTGGCCGGGTTCTCGACGGTCAGCGTGCCGCCTGACGCGGCGTCGACCCACTGGCCGTTGACGAACTGCTGGTACGCCTTGACGGCGGAGACGGTGTCGGTCACGAGGCCCTCCATGCGCGCCCGGGCAGGGCGCGGCTGCCGCTGATCCGGTGATGTGCCGCCGATTGTGCGTCACGGCGCTGCGCGCGGCCAGCCCGAGTGCACGGCGCGGGACGGCGGGCCGCGCGCAGCGTGAGGGCTCCTCGGCGATCCGGCGGGCGATCTCGTCGCACGGGATCGGGGGCCACGGGCTGCTCGGGCGCGGGGCCGCGGCGCATGAGCCGCTCCTCGAAGCCCTTGGCCTCGAGGTTGCGGCGAACGACTCCTCCCCGATGAACACGACTCGGTGCCCGCGGGGCGCGCAGGACGCTGCCGATGCTCATGGCGGTCCCCGAAGGGACGCCCTCCCGGCCGATTCGCGGTCGCTCCGGGTACCCTCAAAGCCCGAACATCGTCACGGACCCTCACGGTGGCGACCCGGAGTCCCCACCGGGTCCGGCGCCGAGCCCAACAGGCCTCCGAGGCGGGAGGATCCCGCAGCGGCACGGCACGACCGGACTGAGAGACGGGCCTTTGACGCTCAAACGGCCCGGACTCGGCGGCGTTGCGAGACTGCTCGTCCGGATGCGCCGTTGGGCGACGGCGTTCTCGCGCCCGGGAGTCGTGCGGGCGGCGCGGCTCCGGGACAACGCCGGGGACCCGGGAGGGCGCGCAACGATGAACCGCCGCGGAATCTAGAAGGGCCGCTCCTCGATGTCGATCTCGTGTCGCACCCCCGGCGCCCACGGGATCACCAGCCGACGCAACACTCCGACCAGCGCGTACAGCACCAGCGACAGAGCGGATGTCACCACGATCGCGGCGAACACCAGGTCCGTGCGAAACGAGTTCTGGGAGAGTTGCATCCAGATCCCCAGCCCCTCGCGCGCCCCGACGTACTCGCCGAACACCGCGCCGATCACCGCGTAGACGACGCTGATCCGCAGCCCGGTGAAGAACGCCGGCAGCGCCGCGGGCCAGCGAAGCTTGCGGAACGCCTGGCCGTCCGTGGCGCCGTACGAGCGCAGCAGCTCCGATGCATCGGGCGGGGTGCTGCGAAACCCGTCGAGCAGCGCCACGACGATCGGGAAGAACGTCACGAGGATCACGACCAGGACCTTGGGCGCGAGGCCGAACCCGAACCACAGCAGGAACAGCGGCGCGATCGCGACGACCGGAATCGTCTGCGTGGCGACGAGGATCGGCTCGACGGCACGCCCTGCCGCGGGGATCCGGTCCATCGCCGCCGCAGCGAGGATCGCCAGCACGACCGCCAGCGAGAACCCCACGACGGTCTCGACGAAGGTCGGGATCGCGTGCCGGACCGCGTCCGCGCGGTAGGCCCAGAGCTGCTCCAGCACCCGCACGGGCCCCGGGAGCACGATCGGTTCGATCCCCGCGAGGCGCACGTACGCCTCCCACAGGACCAGGATCGCGCCGATCAACGCGATCGTCGGGGCGTGCTCGCGGACGCGGCTCGTCACGGGACCCTCACCGGCGCTGCGCCACCTGGCGATCATTCACGGCAGGAACTCGCCGGTGAACAGCGACCCGTAGTCGGGCGCGGCCGTGAGCGGCTTGCCGTCGGCATCGGTGAGGAGGCCCTGCTCGTACAGGAAGGACGAGTAGCCCGTCCATTGCTCGAGCGACTGCACGCCCACATTCCCGGCAGCGTCCACGAGCAGCCCCTCGGACGCCATGAACGCGGCGGAGGCCTTCGCCAGCTCCGGGTTGGCGTCGAACACGCCCGGGTTCTGCGCGACGAGGATCGCCGCAGCCTCGTCCGGGTTCGCTGCCGCGAACTCGAGGCCCTTCACGCTCGCCCCGATGAACCGCCTGGCCACATCCTGGTTCGCCGCGAGCCAGTCGCGATCGCACGCGAGGACCACCTGGTAGAAGTCGGGGAAGCCGTAGTCGGTGAACTTGAAGGTGCGCAGGGGGATGTTCCGCTGGCCTGCCTCGATCCCCTCCCAGGCGGCAAAGGTGATCACGAAGTCCGCCCGCTTGGCATACAGCGCCTCGTACGCGGCGGCGTCCAGGGTGACCGTGTCGAACGCGCCCGTCCCACCGTCGTGCTTGATCACGGCCTGGAGCGTCGGCACCTCGTTGGGGTAGCCGAAGCCCGCGTACGTCTTGCCGTCGAGGTCCCTGGGCCGCGTGATGGCCGACGAGTCGAGCACCGCGATCTCCTGGGCCGTGTGCTGGAGGATCGCCATGGTGGACACGATCGGCGCGCCGGCCGCAAAGGCGAACGTAAGGCTGTCCTGGAAGCTGATGCCGCACTCGGCCTGGTGGGCGGCGAGGATCGACTCCGGGGCGGTGCCGCCGTAGGGCAGGACCTCGAGCTCGATGCCGGCGTCCCTGTACCAGCCCTTGTCCTGGGCGACGTAGAACGCGAGGTGGTTCGTGTTCGGCGTCCAGTCGAGCGCGAGGCGGACCTTCGCGGGCGCCATCTGCTCCACGGGCGTCGTCTGGGCAGACGGGGCCTCGGTCGCGGCAGCCGAAGCCGGGGCCTCGGTCGCGGGCGCGGCCGATGTCGATGACGACGCGGCGACAGATGACGACGGCGAGGCGGCCGAGCCCGACCCTGCGCAGCCGGCCACAACAACGGCGATGGCGAGGACGGCGCCGGTGGCGGCGCGGGCGCGGCGGGTTCGGGTGGTCATGGGATCGCGCGGTTCCTTCCCGAGAAACAGGACGCCGCCCCCGGAGGCCGGGGACGGCAATCGAACCGAGCGGGCCTGCTTCCTACACCGGTACGAACCGGATCAGGTTCCGCGGGTCTGTGGCCTTGGCCACACTCTCAGCGCTGAAGCGCTCCCCGGAGGCGGATATGGAGTTGTGCCGCGAGTCTACTACGGCTGCTCGGCATCGCCCCACAGGCCCCTGCCGACATTGGTCGTCTTGCCGGCCGCGTCCACGCTGTCGAGGCGGAAGGCGGCGTTCGCCTCCGTGCAGACGAGCAGCTCGCAGCTCACGATGATCCGGATGGCGCCGGCCCCAGCCGGAAGCCCGGAGCCGACCTCCATGCAGCGATCGACCGGCACGCCGCGGCACTCGATGGGCAGACCGCCGTCCGGCGCCGGCCGGACCGGCCCGAGCGGACCCGGTCGCACGGGACCCAGCGTCGGCTGCACGAGCCCGCACCCGGCCAGCGCCGCGGCCGACGTCGCGGCTACGAGGCCGATCGCGATCCCCCTCCACCCGATCATCCCGGTGCCGCGAGCTCCTCGCCCGGCGCCGGCGCCACACCGGGCGCTCCGAGCGTCTCGCGGAGCCATGCGACCACCTCCGCGAGGACCGCCTCGTGCTCTGGCTCGTGGTGCTGCTCGTGGCGCAGGCCCTCGTGGACCCGGCGCATCACATTGCCCTTGCCCTCGAGCACCTGTGTCGCCCGGACCGGCACGATCGGGTCGGCGGCGCCGTGGAGGACGTAGGTCGGGACGGGCATCGACGCGAGACCCGGCAGCAGCGCGCGCAGGCGATCCTGCTCCGCGAAGGCCTCGGCCGCCCATCGGACCGTCGACTTGGTCGAACACAGCGGGTCCGCGTCCGCCTTAGCGCCCACGGCGGGGTCGCGCGAGAGACTGCCTTTCGGGAGTCCGTTGGCAATCTTGAGCCTGGGCACGATCCCGGTCAGCGTCCCCGCGAGCGACTTCTTCCAGCCCGGGAGGTCCGCTTCGAGGCCGGGCGCGGAGAGGACCAGCGCGTCCGGCAGGAGCCGGTCCTGCCCCGACAGCACGTAGCCGCACGCGACCAGGCCGCCCAGCGAGTGTCCGTAGAGGACCAGCGGCAGGCCGGGGTTGGCGTCACGGAGCGTCGTCAGCCGCGCCTCGAGGTCATCGTGGAGGATCGGCCAGCGCTCCACGTACACGCGCGGCCCACCCGATCCGCCGTTGCCGCGGTGGTCGTACGCCCACGTGTCGATGCCGGCGCCGGTGAGCGCCTCGGCCACGTTGTCGTACCGGCCCCCGTGCTCGCCCAGGCCGTGCACGATCTCCGCGACGGCCCAGGGCTCGCCGGCCGGCAGCCAGTGCAGCGTCCGCAGGTTCGTGCCGTCGGCCACCTGCGCGGAGCTGATGGACGGGCTGACGGTGCCGGCGACGGGAGTTGCGGCGGTCATGGGATGCCTCCTCGCCGCGCAGCGTAGCCCGTCGCACCTCGGCGCGCGTACGATCCGCGCATGAGCGATCGATGGACAGAGGTCGGTGACCGCGTCTTCGTCCGGCGGTACGCCTTCTACGACCAGGACATCACCGCGGTGCTCGGCGGGGACGTGGCCCTCGTCGTGGACACCCGCAGCACGCTGGCGCAGGCGCGCGAGATCCTCGACGACCTGCGTGACCTCGGGGCGCCGCGTGTCGGGATCGTCGTCAACACCCATGGCCACTACGACCACGCGTTCGGCAACCAGGTCTTCCGGCCGGCCGTGATCTGGGGCCACGAGCGCTGCCGGACCATGCTGGACCGCTTCGGGGAGACGATGCGGGCTGACGTCTCGCGCGAGGTGCCGGACCTCGCCGCCGGCCTCGCGGAGGTCGTGCTCGACCCGCCGGACCGCCTGTTCACCGACGCCGCGACCCTGGACCTCGGCGGCCGCGAGATCCGCCTCAGGTACCTGGGGCGGGCCCACACCGACAACGACATCGTGGTCGCGATCCCCGATGCCGACGTGCTGTGCGCGGGCGATCTCGTCGAGAACGGGGCGACGCCCTTCTTCGGCGACGGCTTCCCGATGGACTGGCCGGCGACGGCCGAGGGGCTGCTCGCGCTGACGGGGCCTGCGACGGTGGTCGTGCCGGGACACGGGGATCCGGCGGGGCGCGCGTTCGTGGAGGGGCAGCTCGCCGGCTTCCGCGCGATCGTCGGGCTGGCCACACGGTTGTACGCGGGCGAGCTGGACCTCGAGGCGGCGATCAGGCAGGCGCCGTACCCGGCCGTCGCGGCGCGCGAACCGATCGAGCGGGCCGTCGCACAGCTCCGCGGCGAGCTGGACGCGGACGGTGCCTGATCCTGCATTCGCCCACCTGGCCCTGCTCCACACGCTCGACGGCGTGGAGGTGCCGGCGATCGCCGTCGAGCTGGCGGGCGGCGAGGAGCCGGTCCTGGCCTGGCGGAACGACCTCGGTGGCCTGACCTTCAAGGTCGGGGACCGATAGCTCAAGTGGAACCCGCGGTCGACCGGGATCGACCTCGACCGCGAACGGGTCCGGCTCGAGTGGATCGCGTCGCGCCACCCGGCGCCACGGGTGGTCCGGGACGGGCTGGACGGCGACGCCCAGTGGCTGCTCACCGAGGTGCTTCCGGGCGGCCCGGCCGTGGGCGACCGGTGGCGGGCTCGCCGGCCGGAGGCGATCGGCGCCATCGCGACGGGCCTCCGCGCCATCCACGCGATCCCGGTCGACGGCTTCCCTGCCGCCTGGTCGACCGAGGCCTGGGTCGGCAGGGCGCCGGCGTCGCTGGGGCCAAGGCCTCCGGTGGACGACCCGGTGCTCGTCCACGGCGACGCGTGCGCCCCGAACACGCTCATCACGGACGACGGCGCCTGGACGGGCAACGTCGACTTCGGGGATCTCGCGGTCGGCGACCGCTGGGCCGACCTCGCGATCGCGTCGCTCAGCCTCGACTGGAACTTCGGTGAGGGGCACCAGCAGGAGCTGTTCGACGCCTACGGGATCGAGGTCGACGAGGTGCGCGTCCGCTACTACCGCGCGCTGTGGGAGCTCGAGTCGTAGCCTCGGGTGCTGGCGCCAGGCGCTCACTCAGCCCGAGACGCGGACCACCCAGCGGCCGCGGGCCTGGCCGGCGACGATCGCGTCCAGGGCGGGCTCCAGGGTCTCGAGGTCCACCTCCGTGATGCCGTCGTCGATGCCGCGCGGCAGCAGGTCCGTCGCGAGGCGGTTCCAGAGGGCACGGCGGGGCTCGATCGCCATGTTCGCCGAGTCCATGCCCAGGAGCGCGACGCCGCGGAGGATGAACGGGAACACGGTCGTGGCCAGCTCCCCGCCGCTCGCATTGCCGGAGCTCGCGACGGCGGCCCCGATCTTGAGGGTCCGGAGCACGTACGGGAGCGTGGCGGCGCCCACGGTGTCGACCGCGCCCGCCCAGCGCGCCGAGTCGAGCGGGCGGCCCGGGGCGGTGACCTCGTCGCGGGTCAGGATCCCGGCGGCACCCAGATCCGTGAGGCGGCCCGCCTCCTCGGCCTTGCCCGTCGCGGCCCAGACCTCGTGGCCGCGCGCCGCCAGGATCGCGACCGCCGTGGAGCCGACGCCGCCGCTCGCGCCGGTGACGAGGATGGGGCCGTCGCCGGGCCGGAGGCCGCGCTGCTCGAGGGCCTGCACGCTCATGCCAGCGGTGAAGCCGGCGGTGCCGATGGCCATCGCGTCGCGAGCGGTGAGACCGGCCGGGAGCGGCACAACCCAGCCCGACGGGATTCGTGCCAGCTCGCCGAACCCGCCGTGGCGAGCGGTGCCGATGTCGTAGCCGTTCGCCAGGACCTTCGCGCCGACGGGGAACGCGTCGTCGTCAGATGCGACAACGGTGCCGGCGAGGTCGATGCCCGGGATCAGCGGGTATCTGCGCGCGACCCGGCCGTCCTCGAGAGCCGCGAGGCCGTCCTTGAAGTTCACGCCGGACCACTCGACGCGGACCGTCACCTCGCCCGGAGGCAGGTCCGAAGTGGTTACGTCACGGAGGCCGCGGGCGAACGCGCCGCCCTCGGGGCGATCGACGACGTACGCGCGGAAAGGATCGGGCAGGTCTGACATGCGGGGATGATGCACGCGAGGGGTCGGCGCGTCACGGGGCGTCGCGCGGACCGGGCGGCGTGGCGGTCCGGCGGCGGGTCGCCGGCGTGGCGGTCGGGCGGCGGACCGGAGCCCTGCGTGGAGGCGGCGACTTCATGCACCAGCTGAATTCCGGCGCGCGCCCAACCGGAGTTCACGGCAGACTCACAGGAACCTCACAGGATCGGAGCGTGGAATACGCCTATGCGCGCCGCACCCGCCCACATCCTCGTCGTCGACGACGAGCCGGCCATCACCGAGCTCCTGGCCACGGCCCTGCGCT
>JANNHX010000409.1:0-9068 GCA_031404615.1 Chloroflexota bacterium | reverse complement strand
CGGCCGCCCACGCCGCCGGTGCTGCCGACTGCCGTCTGGATCAACCCGCCGCCGACAAAGGAGACGCCGCCTCAGTAATCTCCACCACCGGGTGTCTCACCGAGCTTGACAAGTTCCGCTCGGGTCCGACGAGGCCGACGTCGTCGTACTCGGCGGTCGGCTTCAGCTTCACTCGGGGGTCTGACGAGACCACCAGATTGAGCAGCGTTCCGGAGACGCGCTCGGTCATCTTGGCGCCTAGTTCGAGGATCGCGGACGCCTCGAGCCTCCGTTCTCCGCCAAGTTGCCGAAGAAGCGTCTCTGCCTCAAGTTGGGCGTCATAGAAGACGCGGCGAGCATGCAGGAGGTCCGCCTGCCTCGTTGGAGCAGCCACCAGGGCCGCGAAGGTTGAGCGGTGGTGATCGAGCCGCGCGACGAAAAGCCTCGCAACCCGGAACACACGCGCCTCTTCCAACGCACGATCCCCCCGACCACGCACGCTCAGGAGCCCAACCCCCAATCCCGTGGGCCCGACCGCCTTGCCCGTGAACACGGGCTCCTGCAGGCACGCCTTGAGGAGGTCGAGGCGTCTGTTCCGCTGATCGAGGCGACGGCGCGCCGAATGCGCGACCAGCAACTGGTTGAGGCGGTGGGCGCCTTCCTTGTGACGAAGCGAGCGCAGGCCGGCGGGCAGCCCGCTCCTCGATCTGCGCACTCGGCGTTCCTCCGGCTCTCGACGTATCTCGCGAAGCCTCCCGGACCTTGGAATGACTGGGCTGGACCGAAGGCGACTCCGGCGTAGACCGACGTCATCTGGGCTCGCCGACTCTCTAGGTCGCCGGGATTTCGGTCACGGCCGCGTCGGTCTCGGGCAGAGTCGCTTGATGAGCTCCAGGTCGCGCACCAAGCTGGCACTCGCCGAGAACCAGAGCGGCGGCTGGCCGCCTACTGATGGCCGCTTCACTGCCGCTTACGCGGTCGAGTCGTTGATCGGAATCCGTCGCCGCTTCCACTGCAGGCTGAACCGATGCCCATTGCTCAGGAAGGCTGACTTGCCGAGCCGATCCTTCATCGTCTCGAGATCGGACGGCTCGAGATTGCCGATGCGCGCAGAAAGGCGACCCCCCGATCGCAAGGAAAGCGCCCTCGGGCGATGACGGCAGGGCAGGCGGCGCCCATTTGCTCGACCGTCGCCGTGGTCTTCCTGGGAACGACGTCGATCATGAAGTCGAAGACGCATGCGCGGACGTTGCGCTTGACCACGTCGGTCTCGTTCTCGCTCGACAAGACTGTGACGATAGGGTTCGGATGACTCTGGATCAGCCGATGTGTTCGAACGGCGCTCACGCGCTGCTCAACGTTGCGACCTCCCATTCGTCCGCGCCCTCGATCGGGATCGACTTCAATCCAGAGTGGGTACGCGTCGGTTTGACACCTGTCGGGCGCGCCAAAGCTCCCCACCTGCCGCACCGATCGCGGCCTGGTGGTCGAGCCGCTTCGCTTCTGGGGCCCTCGATGACGATGGGGCCCTCGATGACGACAGGCGGCGACGGTGCGGCATCCCCTATGGACGGGCGGCAGGAAGGCGTCGCCAAGGCCGACGTACCATCCTCAGGACACGAGCAAGAGTAATTGGGGTCGATCACCCCACAAGTCGCGGAGATCACGCGTCGATGAGTTGGCCGAAGCCGGGTGGCTCGTCTCGAACGCGCGGCGGCGCGAACTCCGTTGACGTAGACCCTGTGCGCATGACGACGCTTCTGGTCGCCCTCGTGGGTGCCGACTCCGCCAATCCCCCAGGCGCCGAGGCCGCTGTCGTCGCCGTGCTCGTCGAGCACCTCGCACGTCACGGGCTCCACCTCATGGTCCACGAGGTGCTGCCAGGTCGGCCGAACCTCTCGGTGTCCGTCGGCCCGGCGGGCGGACCCACGCTGTTGCTCAACGCTCATTCCGACACGATGCCCGCGGGCGCCGGTTGGAGCACCGACCCGTTCCAGGCGCGCATCGTGGACGGGTGGCTCTACGGTCGAGGAGCCTGCGACGCCAAAGGCGGCCTGGCGGCGATGGTCGAGGCGATGATCGTCCTTGCGGGCCGGGGCCTGCAGGGTCGCGTCATCCTGGACGTGGTCATCGACGAGGAAGGTGGCGCGGCCGGAACCCGGGCGGTCGTGGCGGGTGGACGGCGTGCCGATTGGGCGATCGTGGCCGAGCCGACGGACCTGACCGTCGCCAGGCTGAGCAACGGCCAGCTGGGCGTCGAGGTGGTGCTGCGGGGCCAGGCCGCCCACGGCAGCACGCCCGATGACGGGCTGAACGCGATCGGCGCCGCCGCGCAACTGATCGGCCTGATCGAGGCCGCGCATGCCGACCTGCGTTCGCACTCGCGTCCGTTCCTGGGACCGGCAACCTACAACGTGGGGACGATCCGGGGCGGCGTCCACGCCTCGATCGTCGCCGCGGAGTGCCGCTTGGAGATCGACCGCCGGGTCCTGCCCGGCTCAACGCTCGACGCGGCGCTGACCGACATCGAGAGCCTACTTGCCGAAGTGCGGGCGAGCCGCCCGGGTCTCGAGATCGTCAGCACCGCGACGCTGGCCATCCCGCCCGTGAACGTGCCGGCGTCATCGCCGGTGTGCAGGGCACTGGTCGAAGCGCTCGAGTTGGCGGGCGCAGCGCCGGTCATGGGAGGGCTCCGCGCCACGTCCGATGCCGCGTGGCTCGACGCGGCCGGCATCCCGGCAGTCGTGTTCGGACCCGGAAGCCTGGCCCATGCCCACAGGCCCGACGAACGCGTCGCCATCGCCGACGTCCTGACCGCGGCGCGGGTCATCGCCGCGGCGGCAATGGACCTGGTGGGGGCCGACCCTGACGACGGCCGCGCGAGATCCTCCTGAGCCCCCGGGTTCAGACCGCAAACTCCTGCGCCGCCTCCAGGTCGAACTCGACGCCGAGCCCGGGCCTGGCGACCGGCTCCAGGAAGCCGTCCTCCCGCACGATGCCCGTATCGAACAGACGCTCGAACGGTGACGGGTTCCGCGAGAACTCGAGCATGAGCGCGTGGGGGGTGGCCACGCACAGGTGGAGCGCGGCCGCGCGAACGATCGGCGACGACCAGGCGTGCGGCGCGAGGGCGATGCCCAGGGACTCGGCGCGCTCCGCGACCCGCATGCAGCCCGTGAGCCCGCCCGCCCGCGCGGGATCCGGCTGGACGACGTCGATGCCACCGGTCGCGAGCAGACGCTCGAACCCCGCGGGTGTGCACTCCTCCTCGCCTGCGGCGATCCTGAGACCTGGGACACGCAGCCGCCGGTATGACTCGTAGTCGTCGGGGGCGAACGGATCCTCCAGCCAGTAGACGCCAAGGTCCGCGAGGATCATGGCCAAACGCTCGACGTAGCGGAAGTCGCGATCCCATGTGTGGCTCGCGGTGTCGATCATGATGTCGGCGTCACCGGCCCCACGGATGGCCGCCTCGGCCAGCGCCTGGTCCTGTCGGAGGCTGCGACCGAGGCCGCCCCAGCCGAGCTTGATGGCGCCGAAGCCATCCGCCGCCAGGCCACGGGCCAGGTCCTCGGTCTCCGACGGCTCGTCCGGCATGAGCACGCTGGCGTAAGCCCGGATCCGCGGCTGGCAGGCGCCGCCGAGGAGCTCGAAGACCGGTCGCCCCGCCTCCTTGCCCATCAGATCCCAGAGCGCGAGATCAATGGCGCTCATCGCCTGGACCGCAGCCCCGCCGCGCCCGAAGAACGTCGTAGCGGTGTACATCGCCCGCCACAGCGCGCCCCGCTCGAAGGGGTCCCGGCCGACGACGACATCGCGCAAGCCGCGACAGACCTCGTGCGAGAGCGGCGCGTCGATGACCGCCCTGCCGACCTCGGGCGAGGTGTCGGCTTCGCCGATCCCAACCAGGCCGCTGTCGGTCATGACGCGCACGATCAGCAGGTCTTGCGAGCTGTCGCCAACGTCGAGGGTTGACGGAAGCCTCAGAACAAGGCTCTCCACGTCCGTGATGCGCATCCCATTCTCCCCTTCGTTTCAGGCGACCTTGAACCGTTCGAGCGCGTCGCGATCCAGCTCCACGCCCAGACCCGGGCGGTCGGGCAGAGGCATAACGCCGTCCCGGAAGACGAGCTCGTCGGACGTGAGCTGCTGGCGCAGCAGCGAGCCGCTGAGCGCTGGCGGCAGGAACTCGATGAATGGGCAGTGCGCGGTTGCCGCCGCCAGGTGTGCCGCGGCCGCGATCCCGATCCCGGTCTTCCAGACGTGGGGCACGATAAGCCTGCCGCGCTGCGCAGCGAGGTCGCACACCCGCTTCGCCTCGGTGAGGCCGCCCACGCGGCCCACGTCCGGCTGGGCGACGTCGACGGCGCCGCGATCGATCAGGTCCTCGAACTCGAACCGTGTCGTGAGCCACTCCCCGGCTGCGATTCGGATCCCGTCGACCGCCTCGTGGAGCTGCCGGTAGCCGTCGAGGTCGTCGGAGCGCAGCGGCGTCTCGACGAAGAAGATGTCGAACTCGCGCCAGGTCCGGATCACCGATGCTGCCCGCTCCGCGTCATCCCAGAGGTACTGCACGTCGATCATGATCGCGACCCCGGGTCCGACGGCCGCGCGCACGTCCGCGATGACGTCGGCCATCCGCTCGTCCGGTTGCTCCATCCCCGCGTGGCGATACGGTCCCCCGAACGTGAGCTCGAGCTTGACGGCCCGGAAGCCGAGGTCCCGTGCCCGTGTAGCCCAGGCGACGATCGATGACCGGTAGGCGTCGAAGCTTGAGACGTCCGGCTGCAGCGACGCGTACGGGACGATCTCGCGCTTGACGGCACCCCCGAGCAGCTGGTGGCACGGCACGCCGGCGGCCTTGCCGGCGATGTCCCAGAGGGCGATGTCGATGGCCCCCATCGCGTTGATCAGGGCACCCCGCCGGCCGTTCATCGCAGTGCCGACGTACAGCTTCTCCCAGGTCCCGGCCGGATCGAGAGGGTCGCTGCCGATCAGGAGGTCACGGAGGCCTCGACCCATCGTGTGGGTCCCAGGGGCCTCGATGCACGCCTTTGCGATCCACGGATTGACGTCCGTCTCGCCGATGCCGGTGATGCCGGCGTCCGTGTGAACCTCGACGACGAACCCATCCTGCGCGGATGAGGTGCGCTCGACGTCGACGTCCGGGGCTAGCAGGACGTGACAGTCGATGCCGGTAATGCGCACTCCGTTACCCTGCCTCGGGAGCGGCAACCACCGTCCCATCGGAGTGCAGGTCCGACACCCCGGAGACCCCGTCGTAGACGACGCCATAGAGCGTCGTCTCGAGCACATCGCCGGGATCCATGGTCCGGTGGCGCCCCAGGTGAACCGCTTCCGAGAGCGTCCCTGGATGACTCGTCCAGGCCTCCATCGCGGCGTGGTAGTAGCCGCGCCAGCCTCCGTACACCTGCCACAGCCAGACGACACGGAAGAGCTCGGGGTCGAAGACCAGCCCGAAGCCACGGCGGGTCGCCGTGTCGGTGCAGGCGGCCCAACCTGCCTGCAGTCCGGTCAGGTAGTGGAGCGCGAAGCTGCGCAGGTCGGGCGAGCCGACGCGGCGGACGTCGATCACCTCGCCATCCTGCCTGGTCAGGAGGGGCCAGGGGTATCGGTCGCCCCGCACGCCCAGCTTCTCCTCGCCGCCGAACTCGTCCACCTCGGCGTCCGTCGCGGGTGCATCGAAGCGGTGGTTCGGCGAGATCGCCAGACTCGGGTGGGTGCCCATGATGAAGTCGAAGGGACGCGTGCCGAGGTGCTCGACCCGGATCCTCGACTCGATCACCGGGGCGTCGCCTCGCAGCGTGATGGTCCGCGTGTAGCGCGCAGGCGTGAGCGGCGTCAGGACCGAGGTCTCGAGGGCGACGGCATCGGGGCCGCCATCGACGACCCGCCACTCCCAGTTGCAGGCGGACCAGAGCTCGCCCATGTACGGCGTCGCCTCGCCGTAGCGGTCGGTCGAGGGCGCTCCGCCAGGGAACACCTCGTCCCAGCCACCCGACCAGTGATCGTCCATCGAGGCGAAGACCGGGGCGCGATGCGGCGGGATCCGGGCGTTCTCCCACAGGACGTTGCGATCGCCCGCCTTGTCGATGAGCCGGAAGATCTTGGCCCCGAGGTCCGGCAGAACCTCGAGCGCAATCCGGCTGTTCTCCATCCGGACGGCTGGCAGCCCGCGGTAGGACCAGTGGGCATCGATGCGCGGGGTCAAGGCAGCAATCCCTCCAGCAGGTCTCCCGAATCGAGCGCGAGATGGGCGAGCATGCGCTGGCGCGCCAGCGGCGCGTCATGCGCAGCGACGGCCTCGTAGAGCCGGCGATGGGTCTCGTAGTGCTCGTCCTCGTGGGGAGCTCCGATCTCGAGCTCCTCCCCTCGCTCGATGAGCATCGGTGCGTAGCGCCTGAAGAACGCGAGAAGGACGTCGTTGTGGGCTGCCGCGAACAGCCGCTGGTGGAACCGGACGCCCTCCTTGACCCGGTTCGGCCCTTCGGAGCTCCGCTCGTATGCGGCCAGCCCCGTCTGGATGTCGCGGAGGTCCTCCGCAGTGGCATGCAGCGCGGCGAGGCCCGCCAGTGCGGGCTCGATGACAAGACGAGCCTGGGTCAGCTCACGAGTGACCCCGCGGTCGAGGGCGGTATCCAGCGCCTCGGCGTCCGGCGGGGCGGGAGAGGCAACGAACACCCCCTGCCCGTGGCGGATCTCGAGCACACCCGTCAGAGCGAGCCCGTTGAGTGCCTCCCGGACCGTTGAACGACCGACATGGAGCCGGCGCATCAGCTCCCGCTCCGAGGGCAGCTGGGTGCCCGGCGTCAGCCCCTGTTCCCGAATCCCTTCGAGCAGCAGGTCCGCGACGGTGTGGCTGAGTCGCTGGCGCGGCGCCCGCTGCAAGTTGAGGGTAGACGGCTCCATGTGCGCAGGATAGCATCAGCCGAACACCTGCTCAGCAGGTCAGCGGACCAGTCGCCACTTCCGGAGGTGGAGATGGATTTCGAGGGGCGGACGATCGTCGTCACGGGCGGTGCGTCGGGCATCGGCGCTGCGGTGGCGGAGATCATCGCCGCGCGCGGCGCCCGTGTCGCGATCATCGACAGGAATGAGGCCCTCGGCCGGCAGACCGCCGCTCGGATCGGCGCGCGCAGCTACGTCGCGGACATGAGCGACGAGGCCCAGGTGATGGCCGCATTCGCCGCCATCGATGTCGACCTCGGACCGATCCGCGGGCTCTCGACGAACGCCGGGATTGCGCAGCCCGAGGGCCTGGTGCACGAGGAATCCGTCGAGACCTGGGACCGGATCATCGCCGTCAACCTGCGAGGGACGTTCCTGGCGGTCCGCGAGGCGATGCGCCGGTTCGTGGCGGACGAGTGGCCGGGTTCGATCGTCTGCACCTCGTCGGTCGTCGCCAACGCCGCGATCCGCGGGGGCACGAACGCCTACACGGCCTCGAAGGGCGGCATCAACACCTTCGTGACGCAGGTGGCCGTTGACTACGCGGAGCGAGGGATCCGCGTCAACGCGGTTGGACCGGGCGCCACCGACACCCCGCTCATGTGGGACACGACACCACCCGACGCAGTGGAGGAGATGCGACGAACGATTGACCACGACGTGCCGCTCGGTCGGATCGGCCGACCGGCAGAGGTGGCGAACCTCATCGCGTGGCTCCTGTCCGACGAGGCGTCGTACGTGACCGGGGCCTTCTACCTAGTCGACGGCGGGACGTCCGCCAAGAGCACCCTGACGGTCTGACGGCAGTCGGGCCGTCCACCGAGCTAGCCCCGGAGGGTCGGGGCGCTGGGAGAGGAGAGAGATGGCGATAGCCGGAGATTCGACCATTCCCGAGACCGGGACCATGGTCACCGAGACCGAGCTCGCTGCCGGTGCGATGGGCCTGGGTTCGGTGGTCGCGCAGGCCATCACCCACGTCGCGCCCGCGATGGGCTTCCTGACCGGCGCGACGTTCATCGCCACCTATGCCGGCACGGCGGTGCCACTGGCCTACTTCGGCGCCTTCCTGGTCTGCCTCGCGATCGGCATGACTCTGGTCCAGCTGGCCAAGCACCTGCCGTCCGCGGGCGGCTACTTCACCTACGTCAGCCGGACGCTCCACCCGCGTCTCGGCTTCATGACGGCGTGGCTCTACTTCCTGTACGACCCCACGGTCCTCGCGCTCAACCTGGCCATCGTGGGCGTCATCTTCGAGCAGACGCTCCAGGTCCGGGCGGGGATCTTCTTCCCGTGGTGGGCCACGGTCGCGATCGGCACGGTCGCGGTCATCGCCGTCGTCTACCGGGGTGTCCAGATCTCCGGCAAGCTGATGATCGTGATGGCCGCGATCGAGATCGCGATGCTCCTGGTCTTCGCCCTCGCGGGCATCGCCAACCCGGGCCCGGGCGGCGTCAACATGATCCCGTTCCAGGTCGACCCGAACTTCCCGATCGACAAGCTGATGGTCGGCGTCGTGTTCGCCATCTTCACCTTCACCGGCTTCGAGGCGGTGGCACCCATGGCCGAGGAGACGGCGAACCCGCGGCGCAACATCCCGCGCGCCGTCGTGATCTCGCTTGGGCTCATGGGCCTGTTCTACGTCGTCGCGACCTTTGGCCTCGTCATCGGCTGGGGCACCGACACGTTCGACGAGACCTTCGCCGGCCAGGGTGTCAGCGTGTTCATGGACCTCGCCGTGCGGCTGTTCGGCGGCTGGGGCTGGATCATCCTGTTCCTCGCGATCCTCAACAGCGTGATCGCGGTCGGCATCTCGGGCGCCAACGCGGCCACCCGCGTGTGGTTCTCCATGGGCAGGGCGGGCGCCCTCCCGAAGGGGCTGGCCAAGGTCCATCCGGTCTACAGGACGCCGGTCAACGCCATCAAGCTGTACCTCGTCGTGACGCTGCTGCTCGCCTACGGCGGCTCGTGGCTGTTCGGCACGGTCATCGCGCCGGTCGAGTCGGGCTTCGCCCCCGACACGCTCTTCTTCTGGGGCGGCCTCGCCATCACCCTCGGGCTGATCGGCGTCTACGGCCTCGGCGCCATCGGCGTCATCCGCTACTACTGGCGCGAGCGGCGCG